>CAZHRL010000001.1:0-18584 GCA_964534815.1 uncultured Dehalococcoidales bacterium
ATATTATTAAAAAGGTCGCTCGTTGTACAGCTGTCTTTGAGACACTACACTAGCAGATACTATCGCTGCCAGGCACAAAGAGAACGGCTTCGTTTAGTAGCTTGAGAGAGCCGGAACATAAGGGGAAGACTCATTACACAGCTTGGTTAACTACGCGTCCTTGACGCCTAAATCTTTGAGATAGTCGATGGTGTCCTGGATGGTAACAATCTTTTCGGCGTCCTCATCCGGTATCTCAATCTTTGAAGCGGAATTGCTGAACTCCTCTTCAATGGACATAATCAGCTCCACCAGGTCCAGAGAATCGGCGCCCAAATCATCCACAAAGCTGGCTGTAGGAGTGACGTTTTTTTCATCAGCTCCCAGCTGCTCAACAACTATCTTCTTAATACGCTCGAAAATGGTGGCCACTTTCTATCCTTCCTTTCCTAGTTTCTAGTATCAGCCAGAGCACTTATCGAGCCGAGCACTCCATTAACGAACTTTGACGAATTATCACTGCCAAAGGTCTTGGCTAGCTCGACGGCTTCATTTATGGCAACCTTCACTGGGACTTTATTATTAAGTAAAATCTCAAATATTGCAAGTCTGAGAATATTTCTGTCTACTACCGCTATCTGCTCCACAGGCCAGGCAGGGGCAAACTTTTTAATATGCTGGTCAATCTTTTCCCTGTTCTGCAGAACACCATTCACCAGCTCACGGACAAAGGTCTGATTCTCCTCTGACAGTCTGAACTCAGCCAGAAGGCAATCCAGCACTCTCGTCATTTCGTGCCCGACAGCGTCAATCTCATACAACGCCTGCAGGGCAATCCCTCTGGCTCTTCGTCGCACTCCTACCATAGGCTAATCCTGAAACTAAGCTACTATTATAGCATAGGCTGGGTAGAGCGTATCAAGCGCTGGGCTGTCTGTGTTGCTTCAGCAGGTAAGGTGGAGAGCGGCTACCGCTCTCTGGCTCTGGCAAATCTGATTGTAGGTCTGGCAGGCTTTAGCGGTCCGCTCGGCAATAAGCTTGATGCCTTTGTCTTCGATAGCCTTCTCTACCTCGGGTGGCACCTTCATTACACCCGCTGCCCCCGTGCCGATGACCAGCACCTCGGGCTTTTCCGCCACGACTTCAGCAATATCCTCAAGGCTGAGTTTATGCCCCATCTTGCGGAACCAGTTATCTTTAATCCTGTCCGGGAAGATGATGACATCTGAAGCGTATTCTTTGCCATTGATGACTATTTGCCCGAAATCATAAGAGTCAATGCGGTTCATAGCCCCATTCCTGCCATGCGTCCATCCACGTTGAGCACCTGCCCTGTGATATATCTTGCCTCTTCTGAAGCCAGGAAGGCAACCGCTTCCGCCACATCGCGGGGAGTGCCGAGATAGCCCACGGGGATGCGGCTCTTTAGCTGCTGTTTCCATTCTTCGGGCAGCTTCTGTGTCATCTCGGTATCGATAAAGCCGGGAGCGATGGCGTTGACGGTAATGCCGCGGGAGGCTACTTCCTTGGCAATGGTTCGGGTGAAGCCGATAATGCCCGCTTTGGCGGAGGCGTAGTTAGCCTGCCCCGGGTTGCCGATAATGCCCACAATACTGGAGATGTTGACAATCCTGCCCCAGCGCTGCTTGACCATGTGCTTCAGCACGGCTCGAGTGCAGAGAAAGACGCTCTTCAGATTGACATTTAATACCTTATCCCAGTCTTCATCAGACATGCGGAGCAGAAGCCGGTCGCGAGTAATCCCGGCATTGTTCACCAGAATATCGACCCTGCCATAGGTGGCAATAATGGTGTCCACCAGTCTGGCAACATCCGGCGCTGAACTTATATCGGCAACAACTGCTAGGCTCTGGCGGTTCATTGCCTTGATTTCCTCAGCGACGCTGTTGACGGTCTCGGCGACATCGTTGACGACAACGGTTGCCCCAGCTTCAGCCAGCTTCAGAGCAATGGCTTTGCCGATGCCCCGCCCGCTCCCGGTAACAATAGCGACTTTGTTAGCAAGGTTCATAATTTTACTCCCTCATCCGCTCAGGTTTTTAATGTCCGGCACTTCGCCAATATTGAGAGTATTGACCTCTTTGCTTATCCGTTTGATAAGTCCGGTGAGCACCTTGCCTGGACCTATCTCAATAAAGGTAGAGGTACCATTCTTTATCATATACTCCACAGAGCGCTGCCACTGGACGCAATGGCATAGCTGAGTGAGCAGCTCTTCCTTAATCGCTGCTGCGGTGGTCAGTGGCTGGGCAGAGGTATTGGCGATAACAGGCACCTGCGGCTCGCGGAAGGAAAGGTTAGGCAGAATCTGAGCCATGCCCTCATAAGCCGGCTGCATCAGTGGAGTATGGAAGGCGCCGCTTACCTGTAAAGGAATAGCGCGAGACCCCTTTGCCGTAACCATCTCGGTGGCTTTAGCCACATTTTCTTTTGCCCCGCTGATGACTATCTGACCGAGGCAGTTGATATTGGCAATCTGGGTATCACTTTCACGGCAAATCTCCCCCAGTTGGGCTTCGTCCATGCCAATGATGGCCGCCATAGTCCCCGGCCTTTTCAGCCCGGCTTCATACATCAGCCGTCCTCTCTCCCGGGCGAGGTAAACCGTGGTGGCAAAATCGATGACTCCGGCGGCTGCCAGCGCCGTATATTCGCCCAGGCTGTGTCCGGCAACAAAGGCGGGCGAGGGCAGCTTGGCGCCAGCCACCTCATGGGCGACAGTCAAGAGGGCAAAGCTGACGGTAGCGAGCGCCGGCTGAGCATTGATGGTCTGCTTCAGCTCTTCTTCGGGTCCTTCAAAGCAGAGTTTAGAGAGGGGGAACTCTAAGACCTCGTCTGCCTGCTGGAAGATGGCTTTCGCGGCAGCGAAGGCATCATAGAGGTCACGTCCCATACCCACCTTCTGTGAGCCCTGCCCGGGGAAAACATAAGCAGCCTTTCTCGCTTCAGACATATCAGGACCTCGCTAGGGAAATTTCCTGACGGATGATGATGGTCTCAATCGCCGCGATTACTCGGTCTTCTTCTCTTTCGAGGTTTTTACCTTAATCTCGACGGCTTCTCTGCCAGCGTAGTTCCCGCAGGTAGGACAGGCATGATGGTGCAATTTAGGAGTGTGGCATTGCGGGCAATCGACGAGAGGGGTAGTGGGTATCCCCAGATGGGCACGCCTCTTGCCCTGACGTGCTTTAGCGTATTTTCTCTTCGGTAATGGTCCCATGAGTTTACTCCGTTTCCTTCCTTCTTTTTGCTGGCTGGCGGACTGCCATGAGTTTCTTCAACTCAGCCCAGCGGTCGTCAATCTCCTGAGGTGGACAGCCGCAAAGCCCCTCATTGAGATTATGACCGCAGGTAGGGCATAAGCCAGAGCAGTCCTCATGACAGAGCGGCTTCATCGGTATCAACATTATCACATACTGCTGTATCGCTTCAGTCAGGTCAAGGATATGGTGCGCATCGATGGTAAAACAGCCGGGCCCATCTAGCAACGGCAGCGGCATACCACTGACAACGTCTATCGTCGGGAAATATTCCTCTTCTATGGTAAGGGTCAAGGGGTAGCTAAATAAATTAAGACAGCGGCTGCAGGTAGCCCCAATCTCAGTATGTAACGTGCCCCTGACCAGTATGCTGCGGCTGATGCTTGTCAGATTGATCTTGCCATAAACCCGGTAATTGCTGCCATCACCCTCGATGACCTCGTCGAGTTCATAATTTCGTGTTGAACCGATTGGTGACTTAAGTAACTGGGAAACATTTATCTGCATTTACCCCACCTCCCCTCGAGATAGCTCACACCCCTATCTGCAATGAGTTTATTATCGCTGAATGACCGGCACTATGTCAAACTGCGAAGGGTTTTTGGAATTAACTTAATCAAGTAAGACCCCATCCCCTGGCCCCTTCCCCTAGATAGGGGAAGGGGAAAATGTTTCTCCCCCTTAATACCCTGCTTTATTTATTCTTAAGCTTGCCAATGAGCAGGGGAATGACTTTGAACAGGTCGCCAACGATGCCATAGGTAGCCACTTCGAAGATGAGGGCGTTGGGGTCGTCGTTAATGGCAATAATAACCTCTGCGGTCTGCATGCCAGCCAGATGCTGCACTGCTCCTGAGATGCCGCAGGCGATGTAGAGTTTGGGACAAACCGTCTTCCCCGTCTGCCCCACCTGGTGGGAGTAGGGAATCCACCCCTCGTCCACGGGTGGACGGGAGGAACCCACTGCTGCTCCCAGAACCTTTGCCAGTTCATCGAGCAAGGCGAAATTCTCCTTCTTACCTAATCCCCGCCCCCCGGAAATGATGATGTTGGCGTCCTCAAGTTTGACCTTCTCGGTAATGTCCTCCACAAAGTTGAGCAGCTTCGTTTTTGCCGTAATGCGTTCCCTGTCGAAATCAACTTTGATTATCTCGCCTTTTCTCGTTCTATCAGGCGTGCCTTTCTTGAAGACGCGGGGGCGGACGGTCGCCATCTGCGGTCGTTTTGTCTGGCAGATAATGGTTGCCATGATGTTGCCGCCAAAGGTGGGACGAGTCTGCAAAAGAAGCTTCGTCTTCGGGTCAATCTCAAGCCCGGTGCAGTCGGCGGTAAGCCCGGTGTTCAGAAAGGCAGCAACGCGTGGAATGAAGGCGCGTCCCAGTGACGTGGCAGCGGCAAGAACAATCTCTGGCTTGTGCTTCTGAATCAGCTCCGCGAGGCTCCTGGTGTATAAGTCCTCCTGGTTGCTTGCTAAGGAGGGGTCGTCCATGAAATAGACTTTGTCGGCGCCGCAGGCAATCAGCTGCTCAACTCCCTCCAGGCCGTGACCAAAACACACGGCACAGAGTCCTGTCTTGAGGGCATCGGCAAGCTCCCTGCCCTTTGACACCAGTTCATAGTCCACGCTCTTCAGTTTGCCGTCCCGCTGTTCGGCGAAAACCCAGACGCCATGATGACCATTGCCTACCGGCGCCGCTTGGGGCGCTTCCTCAATAAGTATTGCCTCGTAGAGGCAGGCATCCTTGCAGGCGCCGCAAAGCGTACAGCCTTCCTTGATGCGTGCCTTTTCGTCAACAATCTCTACCAAGCCGAAGGGGCAGACCGGCACACAGTTGCCACAGCCAGTACACTTATCAAAATCAATGCTGATTCCCATGTTAGATTAACTTTGCCTCTCTCAGCCTAGTGATTAAGGTGTCCACCTGACTTTCCAGGTCGCCCGGAAGCATCTCACTGCGGCGGACTCTCTCCGGGAAGAATATCCTGACTACTCTGGTCGCTGAGCCAGCCAGACCGACCATGCTTTTATCGATGCCCAAGGTCTCGGCAGTCCAGAGCGGTATAGGGGCGTTCCTGGCTTTAGCCAGTCCACGCAGGGAGGGGAGGCGGGGGATATTGATTTCCTTGACCACGGTGAGCACTGCAGGCAGCGGCGACTCAATAATCTCGTAGCCTTCTTCTACCATGCGCCGCACACGGATGTGTTTCTCATCTATCTCCTCAATCTTGCTGACATAAGCGATGAAGGGCAGCTCCAAAAGTTCGGCAAGCTCGGGACCCACCTGTCCCGTATCCCCATCGATGGTCTGCCGACCGCAGATAAGCAGGTGGCACGGCGTCAGCTTGCCTATGGCTTTGGAGAGGACGTAAGCGGTTGCCCAGGTATCCGAGCCGGCGAAGGCGCTATCGCTCAATAGAATGGCTTCGTCAGCACCGGTGCTAATGGCGTCACGGAGCATTTTCTCTGCCTGGGGAGGTCCCATACTGATAGCAGTAACTTTGCCGCCGCACCGCTCCTTGAGGCGCACCCCTTCCTCCAAGGCGTAGGTATCAAAGGGGTTGGTTATGTTTTCAATGCCCTGTCTGATGAGGGTGTTGGTCTGGGGGTCAATTTTGACTTTAGTGGTGCCGGGAACCTGCTTGAGGCAGACGACGATGTTCATTCTCGAGTTGCCTTTCTCTTCCTCAACTCGAAGGCAATGGCGCTCCGCAGTACCTGGTTGGTGCCTTCGTATATCTGGGTGATTTTGGCATCCCGCATCATTTTCTCAACGGGGTAGCCCTTCATATAGCCGGCGCCGCCGAAAATCTGCACGGCATCGATGGTAACCCTCATGGCAACATCTGAGGCAAAGACCTTGACCATGGCCGACTCCTCGGTGAAGTGCCTGACGCCGCTATCTATCATCCGGGCGGTAGCATAGGTCAGGGCTCGGGCGGCTTCGACCTGAATCGCCATATCCGCCAGCATATTCTGTACCACGGGCTGCGCAAAAATGGGATGCCCGAACTGGATGCGCTGCTTGGCATATTCTACGGCTGCTTCCAGAGCTCCCTGAGCCAGTCCCACCGCCTGAGCGGCGATGCCCGGGCGGGAGCGGTCCAGAATTCTCATGGTCATAATGAATCCCAAGCCTTCTTTACCAATCAGGTTCCCTTCCGGGATGAGGCAGTTTTTGAAAACAAGCTCGCGGGTGGAAGAGGCGCGGATGCCCATTTTCTTCTCCTTCTTGCCGAAGGTGAAGCCAGGTGTGTCCTTCTCCACGATGAAGGCGCTGGCACCACGGGCACCCTTCTCTTTATCTGTCAGGGCGATAACGGTGTAGAGCTCCGCCTCGCCGCCGTTGGTGATGAACTGCTTTGTCCCATTGAGAAGGTAGCCTCCCGAGACTTTTTCCGCTGTTGTTTTGATGGCGCTGGCATCGCTGCCGGCAGTCGATTCCGTCAGGGCGAAGGCGGTCAATTTTTTGCCAGCGGCAATATCCGGCAGGTATTTCTTTTTCTGTTCTTCGCTGCCGTATTCGAGCAGGGCAAAGCCTCCCAGAGCGCTGGCAGCATAGCTCACCGCCACCCCACTGCAGACCCGGCTCAGCTCCTCAACCACCAGACATAAATCGAGGCAGCCTCCACCCAGCCCCTCATATTCTACGGGAATAAAGACACGGAACATATCCGCATTTGCCAGGTCTCTGATGATTTCCCAGGGGAATGCCTCTTTTTCATCAAGTTCCGCTCGTACCGGCAGTATGCGCTCTTCAGCAATCCTTCTTGCCAGGCTCTTCAGTGTTTTCTGTTCTTCGCTTAAGAAGTATTCCAAAATAGTGCTCCTTCGTTTGATTTTTGGGAAGCTGGTTCCTGAAGAAGATTGGCTTATTATACGCTGAGATTTGTGTCTGGTGTCAAGTCTTGAGGGCTTGCGGGTTATTGGCAGGGCGTAGAAGAGGGACGTCAGTCCCTCTTAAAAGAGAAATCCCTTTCCCTAACAAGGGAAGAGGTTAGGGGATAGGTTGTTTTCTTTAAACATTGCCGCCAAGAATCTGTCTCATTCTGAATTGAAGCCAGTGTTGACACTGGAGGCGGGGTAAGTTACATTAAATAAGCTCGGTTTTATCCCAAAAGGTATCACCAGGGCGAAGAGCTCAAGAATAAGGAGGTAACTCTCATGGCAGCAAGGGCTTTTGTTCTCATCGAAACATCAGTAGGCAGAACCAAGGAAGTTGCTGCTTCCATGCGGCAACTCAAGGGGGTCAAAGCGGTCGATTCTGTAACCGGACCCTATGATGTCATCGCCATAATTGAGGGAGAGACGCTCAACGAAATCGGCGACTTAGTCACGGCTAAAATCCATCCTATCCCTGGCATTACCAGAACGGTAACTTGCCTTGCCATATAAAAGACCTGAAACCGGTTGTCTCTCATATTTCAATCCCGGGCGAATCAGTCTGACTGAAGGAGAGAGGGTAAATCATGGATTTTAAATTTACGGAAGAGCAGGAAAAGTTAAGACGGGAGGTGCGGGAGTTTCTGGAGGGGGAGCTGAAGCAAGAGCTGTGGCAGCCAAGCTGCGATGCCTGGATACAGGCATACGACCCGGCGTTTACCAAGAGAGTAGCGGCCAAGGGCTGGATTGGTCTCATGTGGCCCAAGGAGTATGGTGGGCAGGGACGCAGCTATATGGACAGGCTAGTTGTTACTGAGGAGATGCTGCGCTACGGGGCACCGGCTGCCTGCCACTGGTTTGCTGATAGACAAATAGGCGGTGGCATCCTAACCTTCGGTACCGAAGAGCAGAAGCGTGAATACCTGCCCAGGATTTTGAGAGGGGAAATGTATGTCGGCTTGGGGATGAGCGAACCGGAAGCTGGCTCCGACCTTGCTTCTCTGCAAACTAAGGCGATTGAAAAAGGCGATGAGTTCATCATTGACGGGCAGAAGATGTGGACGAGCGGCGGGCGCTTTATGACCCATATCTATCTCGTCGCCAGGACTGACCCTGAGGCGCCGAAGCACAAGGGCATCAGCGAGTTCATCGTCGATAAAAGCCTGCCGGGCATCACCACCACTCCCACCATCGACATCACCGGCAGTGAAGCCTGGAACGAGGTCTTCTTTGACAATGTGCACATTCCCAAGAACTGCCTTATTGGCGAGAAGAACAAGGGCTTTTTCCAGGTGCTCCATCAGCTCGACTACGAGAGGAGCGGCATGGAGCGCCTGATGGGCAACTATCCGCTCTTCGATGGACTTATCAAGTTTGTCAAGGAGACAAAGCGCAACGGGAAGCCGCTGTGCGAGGAGACCTTAATTCGCCACAAGCTGGCACGACTTCAGGTCGAGTTTGAGATAGGGCGACTCCACATGTATCGCGTGGCGCTGGTGATGGATTCGGGTCGTGCCCCCAACTGGGAAGCGGCTATGTCCAAGGCATATGGCACCGCCTTCGAGCAGCATCTAGCCAGTGTCGCCACAGAAGTCCTGGGACTGTACGGGCAGCTTGTGGCAGAGTCCAAGTACGCGCTGATTCTGGGGATGGCGCCACATTCCTATCTCGGCTCCAAGGGCTACAGCCTGCAGGCAGGCACTTCCGAAATCCTACGCAATATCGTCGCCCTGCGAGGATTGGGATTACCCACGGCATAATATAAAAAGTATAATGTCATTGCGAGCGAAGCGAAGCAATCTCTGTCATTGCTTCGAGGCTGAAGCCTCTCGCGATGACAGATGAATTGTCTTGTTGTTGAAAGATGACATTAAAGACTGCGGCGCAATATCTAGCAAGCCTGAAAAAGCTGCACCCCACGGTCTACATCCTCGGGGAAAGGGTGACCAATGCCGTCGAACATCCCTTAATCCGGGGGCAAATAGCGGGCGTAGCTAAGACCTTTGAGCTAGCCCACGACCCGGATGGCAGGAAGCTGCTGGTGGCTAAGTCCAGCCTCACCGGGGGCGAGGTCAGCCGCTTCGTTAAGCTCTATGAGAGCGTCGATGATTTGACCACCAAAGTCAAGATGCTCAAATTCCTGTCGCAGCGGGTAGGCACCTGTTATATGCGCTGTACCGGCATGGATGCCATCAATGCCACCGCTGTCACTACATATGATTCCGATAAGAAGCACGGCTCCAGTTACCACGAAAGGTTTCTCAAGTTCCTGAAGTATGTCCAGGAGAACGACCTCGTGGTCTGGAGCGGGGTTACTGACGTCAAGGGGGACAGGTCGCTCCGTCCCGCAGACCAGCCCGACCCGGACGTATATCTGCACATTGTAGACAAGACAAAGGACGGCGTCATTGTGCGGGGTGCCAAGATACATCAGAGTGGCTCGCTTTGCGCTCACGAGGGGTTGATTGTGCCCTCGAGGGAGATGCGGGAGAAAGATAAAGACTACGCCGTCGCCTTTGCCGTGCCCGTTGATGCCAGAGGCATCATCCATATCTATGGTCGGGGCACTCTGGAAGAGAGGGCGCTGGAAGGCTGCGACCTGGGCAATGTTGAGTTCAGCAAGTTCTGCCCCATGGTCATTTTTGATAACGTCTTTGTTCCCTGGGACAGAGTCTTTATGTGCGGGGAATACGAGTTTGCCGGTCAACTGGCGAGGGTTTTCGGCAGCTATCACCGGCACTCTCATGGTGGCTGCAAGTGTGGGGTGGGTGATGTCCTTATCGGCGCGGCGGCGGCTATCGCCGAGTATAACGGCATCGAGAACGCTTCTCACATCAACGCCAAGCTGATTGAGATGATTAAGACCTGCCAGACGATGTACGGCTGCTGCCTTGCCGCCTCAATGGAAGCTACCAAGCACGACTCTGGCGTCTATCTGGTGGACAGCGCCCTGGCAAATACTTCCAAGCTGTATGAAGGCAGGGAATATCATGAAGTAATCCGCATGCTGGTTGAGATTGCCGGCGGTCTGGTAGCAGATTTACCCTCGGAGAAAGACTTGACCAGCCCGGAGATAGGTCATTTGGTTGAGAAGTATCTCAAGGGTGCCGCAGGTATATCAACAGAGGATAGAATGCGTATGTATCGCCTGATTGAAAAGCTGGCTTTTGAGACCAGAGACATCGTTTCGAATATTCATGGCGGCGGGTCGCCCGAAGCACACCGCTTGACTTTGTTGCGTGACACTGATTTGGAATCGAAGAAGAGACTGGCGGAAAAACTCGCCGGTATTAAAAGAGAGAGCGGAGGGAAGAAATGAATCTCACTTTATCCGAAGAGCAGGAAATGATAAAGAAGATGGCTCGCGATTTTCTCACCAATAAACTGCCTAAAAAATTGGTCAAAGAGATAGAGGCGAGTGAAACCGGCTATTCAGCGGAGCTCTGGCGGGAGATGTCTGAGCTGGGCTGGATGGGGCTAGCCCTGCCGGAAAAGTATGGCGGCGGGGGCATGAGCTTCCTTGACCTGGCGGTGCTGCTGGAGGAAATCGGGCGCGCCTGCCTGCCGGGACCGTTCTTTTCGACGGTAGCTCTCGGCGCTTTGCCCCTTATGGATGCCGGAACTGAAGAACAGAAGCAGGAATATCTGCCCAAGATAGCCAGCGGCAAGTCAATCTTCACCCTGGCGCTAACTGAAGCCGACGGTCAATACCAGGCTTCTTCCATCAAGGTCAAGGCAACTCCCGATAAGGGAGACTATACTATCAACGGCACCAAACTCTTTGTTCCCGACGCTCATATTGCCGACTATCTTCTTTGCGTTGCCCGCACCAGTGAGAAGGGAAAACCGGAAGACGGAATCACTATCTTCATCATTGACGCGAAAAGCCCGGGCATCAGCCATACTATCTTAAAGACCATTGCCCGCGATAAGCTGTGCGAGGTCGTTTTCAATAACGTCAGAGTGCCCGCTGGGAATATTCTGGGTGAGGTGGACAGAGGGTGGGCGCTGGTTGATAAGACTATCAAGCGGGCGGCTGCCGCCAAATGCTGTGAGATAGCAGGCAATGTCCAGCAAGTGCTGGAGATGACGGTCAGTTATGCCAAGGATAGAAGGCAGTTCGACCGCCCCATTGGCAGTTTTCAGGTGATACAGCACTACTGCACCAATATGGCAACCGATGTTGACGGCATCAGGTTTAGCGCCTACCAGGCTGCCTGGAAGCTCAGCGAGGGGCTACCCTGCGATAACGAGGTAGCCATAGCCAAAGCCTGGCTGAGTGAAGCCTGCGACCGCATCTTTGCTCTGGCGCATGAGATACACGGCGCCATTGGCGTGACTATGGACCACGATTTGCAGTACTATACCCGCCGGGCGAAAGCCGCTGACGCCGTCTTTGGTGATACCGATTTCTATCGCGAGATTGTGGCGCAGGGGATGGGGTTCTAGCTGGGCTTTCGATAAGCTCGTTCCAAGAGGGGCTTGCGCCCCTCTTGTTTTTATCGTAGAGGTTGCTCGGAGGGAGGCAGTCCTCTTATCCGTATTTCCTGTTATATAAAAGAAAAATTGACCACCTGGTTGATCCTCCGGAGCAGGTGATCCAGAGGGATGATGCGGTCATAGAGGTGGCTCCCGTAGAATAAGGATAATATTTGGTAGAGTCCACTATCGCCCCGTTGCTGTTATAGCTATTTTATTCTTACTGGATTCTCGAGGCTGGAATGAGTACTCTCCCTTTCATCCACTCCAAATCCTTTTCAGAAAATGTCTCCTCATAGATTGTCTTTCCATTACTATTCTTTGCTACAATGGTGTATTCTCGCGTTAGACTATGCATTATATAAGTGTTCTTGACTTCACTCTGGGGAATAGCTTCCCCTATTTTGCCGCCATCAACAAATATTGTAAGCGTTTCAGTGGTGCTGTTACGTACGGTAATAGGCACAACAGGCTCACAAGAGATAGCTAATAGAGGCATTATCAAAAATATTAATAATATGAGTGGTAAGAATATTTTTCTATAAAATTGTCTATCAAAAATATTCCCGCCTTGTATTCCTGTCATTTCCCTCTCCTTGTGTTTATACTTCCACCTCTCAGACTCTTGGTTATCCTTATCTAGGGTGGGAAATCCCAGGGCGGTAAGTTGTAAATCGGCTCCGGCAATTTAATTCCAATATGTTCCCAAGCGCTACAAAAGCCGCTGGGAGATTGCTAGTTATTTTTTGGCTTTCAGGGCGGTGATATGGTCACCTCCCAATGCATATCCCGTAATTCCTGGTTGCTAAATAATTTTGAAAATACCACGTTACCTTGACCATCTTTAGCTTCGATTAAAAATGTATTAGTATTAGCAAAAAAGTGCTTTGGCCTGCATATCTGGCCTGGTTCAATTTGGCACTCTGGTTTTACTCCCTCACCCGAGGTGTAGCTAGTATCAGTTGCAACAACAACAATAAATAAACTAATAGATGTTTCATTCTTGATTTCAAACGGAGCAGCTTTTTCACACGCGGACACCATGCTGGTTAATAAAGTTAATATGATAAGGATTAAGATTGGTTTTCCCTTAATCAAATTTATACCTCCTTCTTAATGGAACAGCCCATAATAAAGGTCACGGCGGATTGAAAGTGGAAGGCCCAAATTATTGACTTCCTTGCGCTGTGATGGTCACCTCCCAGTTCATGTCCTCCAGTTCTTGTCTTGTAAATACCTTTGAATATATTACGTTATTTTGGACATCCTTGGCTTCAATTCGATAACTGTTCCAATGTCTAAATATATGCTTTGGTCTTAATACCTCACCTGGTCTTACTTCACCAACCGGTTTTGCATAAACCTCAGAAGCATCCTCTAGAGGTGTCTCCGCAATAAAAAGACTGAGGGTTTCTTCTGTCTGATTTTTTATTCGCACCGGTGCCGTCGGAGAACACCCACCAAATGAATATCCACAAACTGCACCCAGAATTATAACTGACAAAGTTAGTAACACTGGTATTCTTACTCTACTCTGATTATTCATGGCCAATCCTTTAGTTGATCATTCCGCTACTCACGCGAATCATAATCGGCACTGGTAGTAGCCGCCCGCAGTATCGTAGCCCCCGCCATTTAACCCATCTTCTCCAGCTTTGTCAGCACTTCATTGATGGTCTGCTCATCGGTGGAGGCACCGGCGGTGATGCCGATATGCTTTTTGTTTTTCAGCCAGTCGGGCTGGATTTCCTCGGCGTTTTCCACCAGATAGGTCTTCGTCGCTGTCGAGCATAGCTCAACAAGGTGCCTGGTATTGGCGCTGCTGTGCCCGCCGATAACAAGCATTAAGTCCACCTTTTTTGCCAGCTTCAGCGCCGCTGTCTGTCTTGTTCTGATGTCATGGCAGATGGTATCGATAATGCGTATCTCGGAACCTTTCACTAAGGCGGTATCGATGATTCTCTTAACGAATTCGGTAAAGCGAGTGGGTATCTGGGTTGTCTGGGAGAGAATGCCCAGTCGGCGCGGCAACGGTTTGAGTTCGGCGATGGCTTTCTCATCTAATGTCGCCAGCCCGTTATTTTTTGCCCAGCCCAGAACCCCTTTGACCTCCGAGTGCTCGGCATCGCCGTAGATAGCGACGAAAAAACCTGACTCCGCCAGCTTCTGGACAGCAAGCTGAGCCCGGTGAACCACAGGGCAGGTAGTATCAATAATCTCAACGTTCCGGGCGTGAATCTTTTCCTCAAGCTGTGGGCTTATCCCATGAGCGCTGATGACCACCGCATCTCCTTTAATGTCATCTACATTCTTAGCCACTCTCACGCCAATGCCTGCCAGCCTTTGCAGCACCTCCTGGTTATGCACTACCGCCCCCAGCGTCTCCACACCACCGCGCTCGCGGGCGACCTTCTCCAGAATATCAATCGCCCGTCTGGCACCAAAGCAGAAACCTATGCCGCTCGCCTTTTCAATCTTCAATGTCATTTAACTCCCTGTCTTTTATAGTGTCCCACATATTTGGGAGGTAAAAGCCCGGCGATATGCCCCATAATACCATCGGTAAGTCTGATGAGTTCTTCTTTCGTTGGTCTGCCATTGACCGACGTAACCTGAAAAGGGCGACCGATGTTGACCGTTATCTCGGGTCGGCGGAATATCCAGGCAACTCCCTTAATCTTTTCTGTGCCGCTGATGCCGACGGGGAGGAGCGGGACGCAGCTACGCAGGGCAACCACTGCCGCACCGGGCAAGCCGGGCTGGAGACGTTTGCTGCGACTTCTGCTGCCCTCGGGGAACACGACCAGCCCCTTACCCTGTTTTAAAACCCTGGTTGCCTCGTGGAGCGCATTCCTGTCCAGTCGTCTGCGGTGCACCGGGAAGGCGCCAAAGCCGCGCATGAAGTAACCGCAAAACCGGGAGCGGAACAGCTCCTCTTTCGCCATAAAGACTACCTTTCGACCGAAGACGATAACCAGGATGGGCGGGTCGGCGAGGTTAAGATGATTGGCGACAATGAGTAACGGACCCTCCCCGGGAATATTTTCCTTGCCGATTACGCGCAATCGGGTGAAAAGCGTGACCAATATTTTTACCAGTGCTCTCGCCACATAATAGAACCAGGGCATCATTCCAATTATACCCCACGTCTGATAGCAGGACAAACCGTATAAATTTAGGTTCAGCACTTGATAAAATTCGCCTTTTATTACATAATACTCCGCACATATGAGAAAACTGAGCCTTGGCAAGATAAGAGGACTTCAGCAGATTGCCAACCCGGATGGCATCTTCACCATATGTGCTATGGACCACCGTGATTCCATGCGCACCATGATTGATGAAGAGCATCCGGAGAAGGTTGATTATGCTGAAATGGTGAAGCACAAGCTGGAGCTATGCTCTGCCTTAGCTCCTTATGCCAGTGCCGTCCTCCTCGACCCGATATACGGTGCGGCGCAATGCATCAGTCAGAGAGCTTTACCGAAAAGCACCGGGCTGCTGGTCAGTATCGAAGCTACTGGCTACGGTGGTGGCAAGGAGAATCGCATTACAAAATTACTCGAAGGATGGAGTGTCGAAAAAATCAAGCGCATGGGCGCCTCGGCGGTGAAGATTCTGGTCTACTATCGCCCGGACTTAAAAGAACTGGCAAAACGGCAGCTAAATACCGTGAGTCAGGTTGCTGAGGAATGCATCAAGTATGACATCCCCTATCTGGTAGAGCCCAAGAGTTACCCTGTTGGCGATGAGGCAAAAAATAAGGAGAAATATGCCTCGGTTCTGGAAGAGGTGGTGGTAAAGACCGCCGAGGAGATTACCGCCCTGCCTATCGATGTCCTCAAGGCTGAGTTTCCTGCCGACATACACTATAAAAAGGACAAAGCCGAGTTACTTGAACTCTGCCGCAGGCTGGATGCGGCGTCTCGCGTCCCCTGGGTTATCCTGAGTGCTGGCGTTGACTTTGAGCTTTTCTGTGAGCAGGTGGAGATTGCCTGCCAGGCCGGCGCCTCAGGCTTTCTCGGCGGGCGGGCTATCTGGCAGGAAGCCATGCCCATCGATAACACTCAGAAGAGAGTGCGCTATCTCGCCATAGTGGCACAGGACAGGATGAGAAGGCTGACAGAAATCGCCAGTCGCTATGCCGTGCCCTGGTACAAGAAGTTTGGTCTCTCCGCTCACGAGTTAGCCAGTATCTCGGAGAGTTGGTACCAGGAATACTAAGACGAGCGAGATGCTATGATTGCCACAATTACCCTCAATCCGTCCCTGGATGAAGACATCTTCGTTGACGGGCTGGTGCTGGACGAGGCTAACCGCTGGGTCAGGTTGCGCCGTTATCCCGGGGGCAAGGGCATCAATGTCTCGCGGGCTATTCATGAGATGAGCGGCATGACGGTCGCCTACGGGCTAATCGGTGGGCCGGTGGGCAGGATTGTGGAGATACTGCTTGATGAAGAAGGAGTGCTCTACAGCTTTACCCCTATCGAACAGGAGACACGAACCAACTTCATCATTACTGATACCAGGAGCCTTAATCAGACACGAATTGATGCCCCCGGTCCGCATGTTTCCCGGAGAGAACTGGAAAGATTTCTGAAGAAGATAGGGAAGATTCCCAGCCCGGATTTAGTGGCTATCGGCGGGAGTATGCCACCCAATGTCCCCATTAGCCTTTATGCTGAGATAATTAAAGAATATAAGAAGCGTGGCATCAGGACTATCTTTGATACTGAAGGTCAATGGTTGGACGAGGGCGCTAAAGCCAAGCCCTACCTCATCAAGCCCAACCTTCGCGAGGCAGCGAGACTGCTGGGCAGGAAGCTTGACAGTGAAGAGGAAATCATCAGAGCAGCCCGGGAACTGGTAAAGGACGGCATCGAGATAGCCGTTATTTCGCGTGGCAAGGACGGCGTCATCGCTGCTTCCAAAACGGATGTTATTAAAGCCATACCGCCCACGGTAAAGGTGCGCGGCACTGTAGGTGCTGGCGATTGCACTGTCGCCGGGTTAGCTTTGAAGCTGGCTTACGGTGGCTCGCTGATAGAAGCCTGTCGTCTGGGGGTGGCAATGGGCACAGCCTGTGTTTTAAGGCCCGGCGTGGAGTTATGCCGCAAACTAGATGTGGAAAAACTGCTGCCCCAGATTAAAGTCTATAAGATGGTAATCGGGCAGGATACGAAGACCTTTGTCCCGATAAGTTACGTCCCCAAGTAGCCCTATTGTTTGCCCTGTTTTATCTCCTGAAGAGCCGATAGATAGGCTTGGTAGGTGCGAGCGTCAAAGAGCACGAAGACCGCCTCCTTGATAGAGGTCTGGCTCTGGCGCAGGAAGTCGCTCACGGTTCTGATAGCAATCCTCGCTGCCTCAGCAACGGGATAGCCATAGACGCCGGTGCTGATTGCCGGGAAGGAGATGCTCGACAGGTTTTTCTCTGTCGCCAGCTTCACACTCTCCCGGTAGGCGCTCGCCAGCAGTTCTGGTTCACCGCTGCCGCCCCCGTGCCAGACGGGACCCACAGTATGGATGACGTAGCGCGCCTTAAGATTTCCCCCGGTGGTGATGACCGCCTTGCCGGTGGGCAACCTCCCCTGCCTGGCAACGATTTGCTTGCACTCTTCCAGAATAGCAGAGCCACCAGCTCGGTGGATGGCGCCATCTACACCGCCGCCGCCCATTAAGCTGGAGTTGGCGGCATTGACGATGGCATCGGTAGTTTGCCTGGTGATGTCCCCCTGTATGATACGCAGCTTTGCCTGATTGATGGTGATTTCCGTTTGTGCTTCCATAGGCTCACCCCCTTCGGTCAAACTGATTTTAGCCTTCGTAAGACCGTCTTTCAAGTCAGAGCAAGCATCTGCGGGACATCCGCGAAATGAGCATAATGCGCTAAGCACATTTACTTAGTTCGGACATCGGCGGGTAAGCACAAAATTGTAGTTTCAGCGCCGCCGATTTAGGTGTAACTAATGGTCAAAATTAGGCGTTAAAACGGAAGTCAGGCGGTTTGCTGGAGTGGTAAGCTGAAGGTGAGGTTGAGGGAGAGGTGGAGGAAATAGAGTAAAAGGAGGTAAATATAATGAACATCGAATTAGTAATCGTTCTGGCAATCGCCATACCGGTCATTCTCTTCCCCGCAGCTTTTGTCTGGTATCTCAACATCGGTGGCGTTATCACTGCCGCCAGAGAAGCTGCCAAAGCTAGAGCCACCAAGAAAGCAGAAAAGGTAGCTTAGTCAAGAACTGAAGGAGGTATCAAAAACGAAACCAGTAAAGCCAAAAACTGAAGCAACCAACTCTCGATAAGGCTGGATGTTCAGGAGAAAGGATATCCAGCCTTAATGTTTTTCTGCTGCTAACCAAACGCCTCCTTTTTCGTTATTAAATTTAGAACACTTTAAGAGGAGGCTGGGGAGAATGCCCGAGATATTCTTAACTTTACTTTTTTCTGTATTATTTGTCTCAGTGGTAACTACCTGGGCACTGATATGGATATGGCCCTTAGCCAAGTGGGAGAGGGTCGTGAATTTTCTGGTAGATTCGGTGGGGAGCTTCGTGGGCGTCATCAGGGGGCTTTTGCCCAAGCCACCACAGACCAGACCTGAGGCTGAACCGTGTCTGGTAAAGGTTGAGGTTGAAGATAAAAGCTAAGTCATGATATTCACGCGGGCAGGGAAGGAGCGGGCGAAAGCCCGCTCCTTTGTTTTTCGGGACTGGCTCCGCCTTGATGGTTTTGAGCGCATCTGATAGAATGCCACTTACACTGTGGAGGTGATAATGGAGAAAAAGAAAATCGGCGTCAAGCCTTTTGTCTTTCCCATGCCCACCACGCTCATCGGAGCCAATGTCAAAGGCAAGCCCACCTTTATGACTATCGCCTTCTGCAACATGGTGAGCAGCAACCCGCCCATCTTTTTCTTAGCTTCAACGAAGACCCATTATACCAACATCGGCATCAAAGAGAAT
>CAZHRL010000002.1:0-7666 GCA_964534815.1 uncultured Dehalococcoidales bacterium
GGAGGCGATGTCCGGGGAAGAGTTCCACTTCAGGAAGTCGGTGAGCGTGATTTTACCCACGCCTTACCTTGCTCACGACCTGAGGGAGTTCGTCGAAGCCCTGCGCCGCATAAGCCTGGGCTGCTTCTACTTCCATGTCTTTGAATCGAGGTTGAGGTTGGGGAAGGGGCTTAACGATTTTTCGGCCTGGTTACAGGATAGCCTGGGCGAAGCCGAGCTTGGCGAGGAGATTGCCCGTCTTGACCCATACACTTATACCCTGGAGGGACTGAGATCAACACTGATACAACTTATCGAAAAACGTATCAAATAAGCCTCGCCGACTACGAGCCAATTGTCGGCAAGAGCACCATTGACGAACTGCGCAGGCTGGCGAGCAAGCTGGCAGGCAAGGTAGTGCAGAACATCAACTCGACCTTCAGCGGCGGGGGCGTGGCTGAGATTCTAAGCCGAATAGTGCCCCTGCTGAGCCAGCTCGGCGTGGATGCCCGCTGGAACGTCATCAAAGGGACGGAGGAGTTTTTCCAGGTAACCAAGAAATTCCACAACGCTCTCCACGGCAGGCAAGAAAAAATCACCTCCAAAGACTTCTCGCTCTTTATGGAAGTAAGCCAGGCGAATATTAAAGAGATGGAAATCCAGGGGGACATCATCTATGTCCACGACCCACAGCCGGTAGCCCTGGTTATAAGAAAGAAGGAGCTGGGCAAGAAGTGGATATGGAGATGCCATATTGATGTTTCCCATCCCAATCAGGAGGTCTGGAATTTCCTCCAGCCTTTTGTAGTTCAGTATGACGCCGCTGTCTTTTCTGCCCCGGCTTTTTCCCATGAGCTGCCCATACGCCAGTTTCTCATCTCGCCATCCATAGACCCGCTGAGCGATAAAAACCGGGAACTGCCCCAGGAGACAATAGATTCTGTCCTGGCGAAATACCAAATACCTCAGGACAAGCCCATTATCACTCAGGTCTCCCGCTTCGATTACCTCAAAGACCCGGTGGGAGTCATCCAGGCTTTCGAGATGGTGAGAAAGAGCATCGATTGCCGGCTGGTTTATGCCGGCGGCACCGCTACCGATGACCCTGAATCGGACAAGGTGCTGGCTGAGGTAAGAGAGAAAACAGGAAATAACCCGGATATACATATCCTGCTCATTCCACCGGGCAGCGACATTGAGATAAACGCTCTGCAGAGAGCATCAGCAGTTATTGTCCAGAAGTCGCTGGGGGAGGGCTTTGGTCTGACTGTAAGTGAGGCTTTGTGGAAGGGGAAGCCGGTGGTGGCTTCGGCGGTGGGAGGAATACCCCTGCAGGTGCAAAACAAGCTTACCGGTCTGTTATCTTACGGGATAGCCGGCACCGCCTACGCCATCAAACAGCTCCTCACCAATCCTGACTATGCCCGCTGGCTGGGCAACAACGCCAGAGAGCATGTGCGGCACAACTTCCTGATAACCCGCCACATTCGTGATTATCTCATCCTCTTTCTGGCAATGGAGCACCCGGAAGAGATAATCTATCTTTAAACCAGCCCGGAAATAGAAAACACCCCGAAGGCTATTAATGCCGCAAATAAAGCCCCGGCGACCACCTGAGCCAGCGAGTGGCGTGCCAGCTCAATTCTCGCCCAGCCAACCAGAAGAATCAGCGCCAGAGCCGGTGCCACTACCCAGCCATAGAGGATAATCAACACTGTCACGGAAGCCGCCATCCAGGCTGTGTGCACACTTATCTTCCAGCGGAGATTGATAAGGGTAAAGACGATTACAGCGATAATGCCGGTCACAAAAGTGGCTACGAGCAACTTGGGCGCCCCAAAATAGAGGAGGATACCCCACCCCGCCACAGCACAAGCCCCGGCAAAGAGATAGACCTTCGTGCGCTGCTTACGGATATTGACAAAGAGGCTATCGACCTTCCTGCGGCGGACAAGGTAGAGCGTAGCCAGATAAACAGGCAGGATGCTGAGCGATGTTATAATCAGCGACCACTTCAGGACATCAAACGCGCCGGACGCCGCCTTAAAGGAAATCAGGATAATGACCGCCAAGCCTACCAGGAAGGGGTTCAGAATATTAGAAGCTAGGTGAGCGAGCCGTTGTCTCAATCTTCCTTCTTCACCCAAGCTTCTTCCGCCTGTAGCGCCTGAACTTTGAGCGGCCGAATTTTGCGGTAGACCTCTGCTGGTGAACAGGCTTTACCGTCAACCTCAAGAAGTCGAGCCAGTGGAATGGCAAATAGCTCCTCGTTCTCTTCGAGATAAGGCTTGATGACCGCCCAGTCGCGGTCGGTGAACGGGACAAACTCGCCGCCATTTAATTGCTCGGCGGAGACTTTCTTATGCGGGTCGCGGACATAGATAGCGCCGCCCGACGCCAGCGAAAAGAGGTTGCCGCCGGGATAAGAAGTATCCAGCTCAACGATGTTGCCATTGTCGTCAAAGGCGACGCCGTTCAGGATGACAAAGCCTCCCCCGTTCAATGGGTCGCCCGCCATGAAGGACTCGGCAAGATAGTCGAGGCAGGTGCCATTAATGACCACGCGTGGCTTGCCCACAGCGTTTATCATAGGACGACCGGCCGCATTCCCTAACACAAAGGCTTTGCCGCCCTTGGCAGCATACATAAAGGTCTGACCGACATCGCCATAGACTACGAGCCTGCCATCCTTCATAATCTGAGCAAGCTGGTCCTGAGCGTTGGCATGGACAAAGACCTCGGCACCGTCAATACCCGAAGCCAGATAGTCGCCAGATGAGCCATAGACGTCAATACGCACGCCGTGCGACTTCGGTCCGAAACCATTGGCGATAAAGCGATGCCCCTGAGCATAGATGACAATAAAGCGCTTAAAGCCCTGCTTGTAGAGTCGCACCAGTTCCCGGGCAAGCGAATGCTCGCCTTCTGAAGCGAAGGGTCGGGCGTCCACAACGACCGTCTGATTCTCCTGCGCGGGGCTGGGTCTGGGGCTTCCGCCATCGAAAAAGACATACCCCTCAGAAGGGGACTGACGGCTAGATTCGAGGATGTTGAGCAGGCTCCTGTTGAAGAGCGAGAGCAGGCTGCTGCGTCGCAGCTTACCGGTGGGATAGCGGCGGTCGATGAGAAGGGTCAGCGCCTCGATGGCGCAGCGCCGCTCTTCATCGGTGCGCACGGAACGCTCCAGCTCGGAAAGAAAAGCGCTAACGTCTTCGTAGCTCCACTCCGACAGCTTCCTCACCACACGGGGGAACATATCCGCCGTAAAAACCTCGAGAAGACCAACCGGATTATCTTGGGGGTGGTTAACAAGGCTAATCCCGCCGATGTAGGGTCGTTTCTTGCCGTCCACCGCGATGCGCCGACCGAACTTATCAGTGCAGACCATTGTGGCGCCGTCGCCGTTGGGATACACGGTGAAGAGGAAAGCACCACCATCAGTATGGCTGCCGCCGCGCGCATTCCAGTAGCGGTCGGCAGGTGACCAGAATCGGGAGTCCTGCGCGGCGAGGCTCTCCAGGGCAGCGTCAATCGCCTGCTTTTCGGAAGCAGCAAAACCGATGGAAACGGGACCTTCCTGTAAAGCGAAGACCTGAGGTCGTAGCATGCTCGTGTCCGTGATACCGATGAGCCGGTAAACTCCCTCCGGTTGCGCCGACTGAGCAATGAGGAAGAACCAGGGACCATCCGGCGAGCCATGCATGTGCACCTGCTGGAGCATCTGGTAAATGCGCTGCTTCTCTTCTGGCAACAGAGCGAAGTCACGTTCGGTGGTGGGAGCCAGAGCTTCAATGACATGCTCCAGAGGATAGCCATAAATGCGGTGCAGCAAATCAAAGACCAGCACCGAGACCTCGGTATCAGTCAGGAAGAGTGGATGAATATTACGCTGCGCCAGATATTCACAAACGGAGGCATAGTTGGCGAAATCGCCGTTGTGCACCAGCGCTTCATGGAGACCGACAAAGGGATGCGCCCCGCCGGGATGCCAGACCCGTCCCTTGGTCGGGTAGCGATGATGCCCGAGCCAGACGTTGGCATGCAGGTCCTCAAGCCGGTAGTAGCGGACAACGTCATCGCCATAGCCCACCATCTTGAAGACGAGCATATTTTTGGCATGCGAGAGCACAAAAGCGCGGTCCACGCCGGTGGAGGAGTAAAACTTGCGGTTCAGACGGTAGGTATTCTGGTAGACAATCTCATCCTCAATACTTGAATCGCTTCCAGCCACATTATGCGTCTTTTTGAACTCGAACAGTACCTCCGGCTTAACCCGCACGAAGTACATATAGACTTCCGGCGGCTTAACATCAAGACCCTTGATAGCTCTATAGTCGTCAATTTGATGAGCGTGGCGAACGTGATAGACTTCAAAGGTTGGCTCAATATAGCCCTTTTCAACTTCCTGACGGCAGGACGGGTCGAGATAGGCAACATTCAGAAGGTAATCCTTCTCAAGGACTTCTTTGGTGACACCAAGCTCTTCCGGAATCAAGCCGACAGCAGCAATGCCGCCACCTTTGCTGTTGCCACGGTTACGCATCTGAATCAATGCCTGGAGAAGATGACGAGCCGCAATCTTTTCACTGCAGGCAATGCCGATGACGCCACAGCCACCCTCAGCTTCAGCTTTCTTAAGCGTACGCTGCCGGTCCATATCGGATACAAGGAGTCTTCTGGAGGCGATTAACTTTTGGGCAAACTCCGGCTCTGTCATGCCTGCTTCCCCTCTTTGCCATGATAAACTAATAAATCGGTTCTGCCGCGCAGCTCACGGATGCTCTTCAGTCCCAGTCGGCGCAGTATATCCTTGAGCTGCCACTGAATTGAGTGATAGAGGTTGCTGATACGCTCGGCGCCCCAGTCCGGGTCGATAAACAGCGAAAGCAACTCATCGGTGGTGGTGATGCCGTAGGTGCAGCCCCGCCCGCGCTCGCAGTTGGCGCAGCGGGTGCAACCCAGCGCCACCAGTTCGGCTGTGCCCAGTATGCAGCCATCAGCACCCAGCGCGATGGATTTAGCAATATCATAGGCAGTGCGGATGCCGCCACTCGCCAGCACGACAAGCTCATCGCGAATCCCTTCTTTCGTCAGGTAGTGATGTACCTTGGGAATAGCCAGCTCGATGGGCATGGCGATATTCTTTTTGGAAATCTCAGGGGCAGCGCCTGTGCCCCCGTAGCCGCCGTCAATCTGGAGTATGTGGGCGCCAGCGTAGTAGCTGCCCACCGCCACCATATCAATATCGGTAGGCGTGGAAACCTTGACACTCACCAGAGCATCGGGATTGATGGTTTTGACCCAGTCAACGTGCTTCTTATGGTCTTCGACGGAATAGACCGAATGGAAAGGAAATGGCGAGAAAAGGCTCACCCACGGGACGGACTCACGCATCTTAGCCACAGCGACTGTTGCTTTATCACCAAGGAGGTGCCCGCCCAGGCCGGGCTTGGCTCCCTGAGCATACTTGAACTCAATGATGGGGGCGTACTGAATTGTCTCCTCACGCACGCCAAACATACCGGTGGCAATCTGCGTGATGACATGGTCTTTATAAGGTACCAGCGACTCGGGGTAGCCGCCCTCGCCGGTGCAGGTGAAGGTCTGCCACTGCTTGGCGGCTTTAGCCCGGGCGAGCATCACCTGCTCGCTGATGGAGCCAAAGGACATCCCCGCACCATAGAAGGGAATGGGAATATCTATCTTGCGGTCAAAGGGCCTCTTGTTCAGCGGAATGCTGGTATCGATGGGGGTATCTTCGGGAAGCCACTTGTCCTCCGGGAGAAATTTGAAATCGAGGACGTCAAAGCCTCCTCCCGAATCGCCCACACGATACTCCAGCCCATTAGTCGGCGGCAGACCGGTCTCTGCCTGAAGGCGCGTCGCCAGAATAAGGTCTGCCGTCCAGCGATAATCACCCAGAGCGGGCATCTTGCCATACTTTAACTCTGCCCAGAGATGAAAACCCTGCCGCAGGTGATGTGTGTGTTTCTCAACAATCAGCTCAATATCTGTCTTCCTAGTTTTCGCCATAGCCTGTAATCCCCTTATATGCTTCACGCTCCAATTCTTCCTGGAACATGGCGCGCCCTATCTCCCCCCTCAGCCGGCGCACCTCTCTTAATCCCATTGCCCCCAGCACCTCAAGCATCTGGTCGCGCCAGGAAGCGAGCAGATTCTTTAATCGCTGCACGCCCCAGTCCACAGTCAGCTTTCTGCTAAATTGTAGCTGAGCTGTCTCCGAGTCAACGCATTCGCCGATAATCTTAGCCTGCAAAGCCACCAGTGGTGCCGTCTCCAGAGCCACCGCATCCAGCCCGCAGATAATCGCCTTGTCCACGTGCTCCGCAGCAATGACGCCACCACTGCCTAGAAGTGTTACTTCGTCACGGCACGCCTCATTAACGAAAGTCAGGTGAGCCTGGCGAATGAGGTCAAGCACGAATCCCCCGTTTTCCCCTTGACCATGATAATCCGCGACCATATGGAAAATGCGCATACCAGCTTTATAGAAATCGAGGAGCTTCTTCTGGAACTGGTCTTCATAAGCCAAGCGCAGGCAGACCAGACTTGAGGGGAACCAGGCCTTAATACGGGTGTAGAGCGGCTCATCCCAGCCCGCCATCTCAATCATCCGGGGTTCATAAGAGAGATTACGCAACGTCTCGCGTTCTTCCGGGGAGACCAGCGGCACAATGTAGCTGCCCGCGAGCTCAAATTTGCTGATGGTGGAGATGGGGATAATTGTCAGCGTTTCACACTGGCGCGCTGTTTCAGCGAATATGTTGAGGAGCGTTGGCGACACAACTGAGATTGGTGGAGCATCCAGCAGAATGGGCAGGGGAATAGAGATTATCTTCGGTGTCCTGCCAATCGGTTGACCCTGCTCATCGAAGTTGAGGAAGGCAGGTTTTTCGCCGATGTCGGCAACAGTTGAAATAAATTCACGCCCATGAATGCCATCACGGGTGGGGCGCACGATTTCGGACATATCCGTCCACATCTCATCCCAGCCCTCACCGCCGAACTTCCCCCGGTAACCAGCACCTTTGACGGGAATCCTGCCGGTTTCCGCCTCATAGCGGATAGTATCGATGAATTCGGCACGGAAATATGAATCGCCCTGGCGTTCAAACTCAGGATTGCGATGAATGCGTACCCAGTCAGGGCGCTCGGTGGTGCAGCGCAGGCAGCCAACACACATCCATTCCCGCGGTGCCATACCACCTACCGGTCTGCCAAAGACTTCATAAATGCAGGGACGGCTAAAGATAACCTTTAATCTGGTGCGATATCGGATAAATTCGGTGAGGATGTGAAGGGCTAATCGGTGTTTCTTGACTTTGACGCGAAAACGACTGGGCCAACGTACGATGTCTGGTGCTGTCTTCGTCTCAATGTGGTAACGCTGATAACCCTTATACTCCATCTTCTCCCAACTCTCCAGACGAAGACCCACGTATAGCCCACTTGGTGCCAACGGGCGGACTGCGGAAAATCTCAAGACCGATATTGAGATAGGAGAAGATAAACCCTGAGGAAACAGCCATAGAAAAGACTAATTCTAAAGTCATGTTACAGACTCTCCCTGAAACAGGCCCCGCTACCCCCACCAAGTGGCTAATGCTGTGAGTCAACGATTAAAACTTGGCTATATTATACAATATTTTTCGCCGCAAAAATAGTA
>CAZHRL010000002.1:7766-16049 GCA_964534815.1 uncultured Dehalococcoidales bacterium
AAGCGAGTTATGAAGGTAACATTCGAACACGGCAGGGTGACAAAAGTTCCCTGCCGGTGCTGATTATCACCACCTATATACCAGCCGTGTCCCTATTTCTGCCTCACATCCTTTACGGTTATCCTCTCCAATAGCAGACCTGCTTTCTGCTAAAATGTGAAAAGGAATTAATCATTAAAGGAGGTTTGTGCCATGAAAAGACAGCTAAAAATCGGTGAAGAAGTGAGCCTGAGGGTAAGAGTGAGCGAGAAGGATGTCCACTATGCCGGCGGACTGGTCAACGGAGCCTGGGTGCTGGGCATGTTCGGGGATGTGGGCACGGAGCTTGCCATTAGATACGATGGAGATGAAGGTCTGCTTAGGGCTTATACCAGCGTTGACCTGCTGGCGCCCATCCATGCTGGCGACTTCATCGAAGTCACGGGGAAAATAGTGAAGGTGGGCAATACCTCGCGAATCCAGGAGTTCGTGGCGAAAAGGTACATCCAACCAGCAAACACTCCCGAACAGCCCTCCGCCGCTGACGTTCTTCCCGAGCCGGAGATAGTGGCTAAGGCGACCATGGTCGGCGTCACACCCAAGGAATGCCAGAGATATACCGATTAAAATTCTTATTATAATTATAAGCAACAGAACTTGAACTAAACCGGGTGGACTAAAAGTTTGGGTTCGCGCCGGTTTATGTGGGATAATCATGTTTTGGAACCGCTTGCAAGCAGGAGGAAACTATGAGTATGCCCCTTGAAGGGATTAAAGTTGTGGAGATGACGGCTTATGTGGTGGGGCCAGCCACAGCCATGATACTGAGTGACTTCGGGGCGGAAGTAGTCAAGGTAGAGCCGCCGGACGGCGACCCAAATCGCAGGGTAATGGAGAGCGGAATTGTACCTCCGGCAGACTTCAATTATCTCTTCGAGTTCTTCAACAGGAATAAGAAAAGTATCGCCACAGATGCCAAAACTGAGAAAGGCAAAGAGATTATCTACAAGCTGGTGAAACGGGCGGACGTCTTTGTCACCAACTACCGCCCGGCGGCAACTCAGCGGCTGTCGATAGACTACGAGACCTTATCTCAAATCAACCCCAGGCTCGTCTATGCGCAAATAACGGGCTACGGCTCTAAAGGTCCCGGCAAAGACTGGCCTGCCTTCGATGAGACCGCCTTCTGGGCGAGGTCGGGAATCATGGGGATTCTGGGTGAGCCAGGCACTCCCGCCCCACCCGTTCATGGCGCTCTGGGTGACCTGACCACCTCCCTGGGCGTCTTCGGCGGCATTATGTTAGCCCTCTATCACCGCGAACGGACTGGTAAGGGGCAAAAGATAGACTCATCCCTGCTGGGCACAGGGGTGTGGGTGGTGGGGTGGGACCTCCAGAGAACCCTCTACAACGGTGAGAATGTCCCCCGACAATCTCGAAAAAACGAGACCAATCCCCTGCACAATACTTACCAGACTAAGGATGGTAGGTGGGTACATTTCAGCATGGCAGAGGCTGACCGGTACTGGTCTCTTCTGTGTAAAGCACTTGATAGAGAGGATTTGCTGAACGACCCCAGATTTGACACACACGGAAAGAGGTGCCAGAACAATGGACTCCTTATTTCAGTTCTGGATGAAATCATGGCGACCAAGACCCTATCTGAGGTAAAAGACCACTTTTATCAGGAAGGGCTGCTCTGGGCGCCGGCGCAGACCACAGTGGAGGTGGCTAACGACCCGCAAGTAGTGGAAAACGAGTTCACCACAGAATACGACCATCCCAGTAAAGGCAGATTCCGGTCAATCGATAGCCCCATCAGGCTCAGTGAGTGCCCGCATAAGGTGAGGCGCGCTGCCCCACAACTGGGGCAGGATACTGAGAAGATTCTGCTTGAGCTTGGTTACGAACAGGCTCAAATTCAGGAACTCAAGAAACAAAAAGTGGTTTTCTAAGCTAACGACATCTGGGTTGTCTGAGAGATGATGTCGTCCTGAATTTCCTTAGAGAGGCAGAGGATAAAGGCAATATCATTGATGTCGAAATGGGAAACTTCTTCGGAGCGTGAGAATGAGTTTATATCCCACAAGGTCTGAACTGGTACCGGCAGGCTTACCCTTCGCCAGCGAGGTTATCGCCGAAGGCAGAAAAATCGGCAGGACGGCAACACTGGGCACATCGCTTTTCCTGAAGGAGAAGGGGTTCAGCTCTGAAGTTGAGTACAAGCAATACATGGTTGCTCAGGGCAAAATCATGTTTCACGGCATATATGGACTGGACTCTGTGCCGGAACAATGCGAAGGCGCAAAGCGTGTCTATGAAGAGTTAAACCGGCGCAAAGCCCACCTCGACCGCTGGACCATCATCATTGCCCGCCCCATGGGGCTTCCCCCCGAGATGAGGAGAAAGGTGCCCAAGGAAACCGGGCTGATGCTGGACTCCCCCGAAGAGTGGGTGAAAGTGGCGAATATTGTCCCTATTCATCCCCATATCGGCGACCACATCATCGGCAGTCCGGCTTCAGTAGAAAACCTGCTCTGCGCCCTGGCGGCGGGATTAACCAGCTGCGGCAACTTTGCTGAATACTTCAGCTTTGATTATCCCGGCTGGTATGATGATGTTCAGCGCGCCATAGTCACCGTAAAAGCACTGGGCATGATGGCAGAGCTAAAAGATAAAGGCAGAGTTATAAGCTCGAACCTGGATGATGGATTCTCCAACCTTTTCAGCGACAGGGTTAACTACATCGGCTGGGGGATGCTGGAAAAATACATCGTGGAAGACTTGATTGGCGCCGACCTGAAGCACCTGTTCGGCAATGTGGTAACAGACCCCCAGACGAGGCTAGTCCTGATACGAGCCATCGATGAGATACACGGCGGAGAGACGGCGGGTACTTTTGTCAATGGCAACACGGTATATACTCAAGATGCCGAAAAGAATGTATCTATCCTGACCACCTGTTTACTATTCGACATCATCGGTCAGTTGAAGAAGCCCACGGGGCACGCCGTCCACGCTGTGCCGCTCACCGAGCATGACCGCATCCCTTCACCAGAGGAAATCGCCCAGGTGGCTGTTATCTCCAACCAGATGGAGGAGGAAGCACACAAAGTCGCTGACCTGGTTGACTTCGAGGAAATTGACCGGATGAAACAGCAGCTTATCGCAGGCGGACGAGTCTTTCGGGATAGAGTTTTGAAGGAGCTGGCAGAGATAGGGGTTAACGTAAAAGACCCCATTGAGCTGATGATAGCGCTAAAGAGAATCGGCGGAAGAAGGCTGGAGGAGCTCTTCGGGGTGGGACAAAAAGATGAAGCTATCCCCGGCGGCAGGCGCCCCGTTATCCCGACCCAAATCTTCCACCACACTCAGGCTATTGCCGACCAGATAAAGCAGGAGGTTCATAGCAAGCTGAGCAGGAACCTGAAAGGCAAAAAGGTATTGCTCTTGACCTCCGATGTCCACGAATATGCCAAGATGGTGATTGGCATCGCCCTAAAGGAAGCCGGCGTCGAGGTAATCGACCTAGGGCAACACGTTGACCCGGAGCAGATTGTCCAAGCGCTTCTGAAGACTAAAGTGGATGGCGTCTGCATCAGCACTCACAACGGTATGGCGCTCTCTTACGCCAGAAAGCTTCTTGAGGAGATGGAACGCTACAATTTGAAAACCAAAATCTTCATGGGGGGCAGACTGAACGAACTGACCGGAGACATACTGCCCAGAGACGTAACGGCTGATTTAAGAGAGCTGAAAATCATCACCTGTAACGACGTTTTTGATGTGCTGGAGAATCTGTGACGTTGACATATTCTGAGAAATCTTAATAAAAGAGGAGGTTTAGCATGAAGGTTCTGGGACTCTGCGGCAGCCCGCGGAAAGGGGGCAACACTGAAATCCTGCTCAACGAAGCTCTGGCTGGCGCCAAAGAAGCTGGCGCCGCAGTAGAACTGGTAAGCGTGGCAGGCAAAGACCTGCAGCCGTGCGATGGCTGCTGGAGCTGTTCCAAAACGGGCAAGTGTCATATCAAAGATGATACGCAGGGCATTTTTGATAAGATGTTAGAAGCCGATGGCATCATTATCGGCAGCCCAGCATACTTTATGAAACCCACCGCCCAGATTATGGCTATCCTGAACCGGAGTGTCTCCCTATCCGGCTTGCACAATAAGGTGGGTGCGCCCATCGCCGTATGCAGCCGGCAGGGTGGCTGGGACGTCATCAGCACGCTCTATCTCTGGTTCATCTACAAGCACATGTTCTGTGCCGATAACGTTCTGGGGCTGGCGATGGACAAGGGCAATATCCGCAACGACGAGCGGGCTATAAAGGGAGCCTGGGAACTCGGCAAAGAGGTGGTAGCCCTCATTAACCAAAAGTTCCGCTGGCCCAAGGGATACGAGAGTAGCTCGGTGTTCGCTCAGGTAGTGGAGAAATACGGACTGAAATATACGCCCTACGGTTAAAAGCCAACCGTATCGTTCTTCCGCCCACGGGTCGCCGTGATTTAGCAAGCGGGGCTTACGCCCCCCTTAAATACCCCATAGAACTGGCCCCATAGAACTGGATTCTCATATTTCCTGACCGAGCAGAAAGCCTTTGGAGCCGAACGGGTCTTCGGCGTCGAGGATAAAGTGATTATAGCCAGTGATGTAGGCGCTTCCCGAAACTTCTGGTATCACCGCGGGATAATCGCCGAGCTTGGTCTCGCCAATCAGCCGACCGCGGAAAAGCGTCCCGGTCACGCTCTCATTGAGGAAGTCCTGGTTAAGACTGAGCTTCTGGCGAGCGTAAAGGACCGCCATGCGACCGCACGTTCCCGTGCCGCAGGGAGAGCGGTCAATCAATCTGCCCTCAACGACGGCATTCTTCTGGTGGGCGTCTTTGTTTTTGATGGGCACGTCGATTAAGGAAACGCCGAGCAGCTTCTTTGCTATGTTGGGATTTGTCGGGTGGACTAAATCAAATTTCTCATTGAACACCTTGCGGATAGCGTCGCCCGCCCGAACTAAAGCGTCGACATTCTCCGGTCTGACGCGGACGCCAACAGCCTTGGCGTCGACATAGAAATACCAGTTGCCGCCAAAGCCAATATCTCCCGTGACATCCCCATAGCCGGGCACATTAATCGAAACGTCCTTCTGGTAGAGGAAAGCGGGGACATTTACCAGGGAGACGCTCTTTACCTTGCCCTTCTCCACCTTTGCCTTTACCTTGATGATGCCGGCAGGTGCTTCCAGAGTCACTTCGGTTACCGGCTCTTTTGCCGGAATCATATCCGCCTCAATAAGCACCGTGGTGACACCGATGGTGCCATGTCCACACATATCGTCGTAGCCGATGTTGCTGAAGAAGATGACGCCGAAATCAGCTTCCTCACTGCCCGGTCTGGTGAGGATGGCACCATACATGCTGGTATGCCCCCTCGGTTCCTGGCAGAGCATGGTGCGTATGTAGTCGAGATTGTTCTTTACATAGTCCCGCTGCTGGGCGACGGGACCGCCTGGAATTTTAGGTATGCCGCCGACCACAATTCTCGTGGGATGACCCGCGGTATGGGAATCAATGGCAAAGATAGAGTGTGAATGCTTTATCATCGGACACCTCCCAACCAAAACTGTATTCTACTTTGCTTCAAGAGGAGAAAATATGGAGCCAGTTGCCGGGAAAATGAGCTCGACGAAAGCCACGGTCTTAGTCTGCCGCGCACTAGCATCAGCCGTGTTGCGGAAGGTCAGGGTGTAGGTGCTCCCCTGAGCCTGGCTGACAACGAAGGAAAATCGGTCGGAAGCCACGCTCCCAGAGCCTGTGGCACCTGTTGGCTTGTAAATCAAAGATTTGCCCGTTATCTGGAAATCGAGGTCGCTGCCTTCTTCAACATAGAAATAACCATCAACCGTATCGCCACTGGCTAATTTCAGGACTATGGGTAACTCGCTCCCGGCAGCTACCTTGATTTCCAGTTGGTACATCTGCCACTCGGACGCAATTTGGGCTTTCCTGAGTATCTCATAGCTTCCCGGCGGCGCTTGCTTAGGCACATTCGTTGGTGGGGAACATCCGGTGAGGAATAAGAGCAGCAAGACTGTGATTAGAATTATGATTTTCTTTGCCATCAAGGAATGCCTGCCTCCTTTTGCCTTATAACATAACACCGAGCAGGGCACAAGTCAAACAGGTGGGGAGGCTGGGCAAGGCTTTCAGCAGGGATAAAGGACTGAGAGTTTGAAGATGAGCCGCGTTGTATAAAAGGTAGAACTTTCAGCAAGAGTTTTGAGTTTGTCATAAGTCAAGCGTGGTGCTAAAATGAGCTACGAACATGTGCCGGAAACAAATTGGGGAGATGAGGGGGGTAAATGAATAGAAAATACGAGACTCTTGTGCGAACACTAGATCAGATCCGAAAAGAAGCCAAACCGGAGTATAAGGCGTACTATCCGTTGGAAAGCGACATCGAGGGGCTTAATCATGCGAGGTCGAGAGCTTTTATTCATCTATATCTAAAAACAAAATTCGGAATGCTCAATTTTGAAAGCAGAGAGAAATGTGTGACTGATGGAAAAGATGACGGTGGGATAGACGGGTTTTACATTGACGAAATCAACAAGAAAATGTATTTCATACAATCAAAATTCAGAACAGAAGAGGCGAATTTCTACAACAAAGAGATCAGTTTGCAGGAAATATTGAAGATGGAAGTAAAGAGGATACTCGAAGGGCAAGAATCGTTAGAGAGCGGAGACAGGTACAATGGCAAAATACAGGGGCTAATACGAACTATCAAGAATATTCCAGACCAAGCTAGGTACGAGCCGATTGTAGTCATCTTAGCAAATATCCAAAATGTTACGGAAGACCAGCTGAAGAAACTGACCGGTGGATTCAAACCTGAGGTGTGCGATTATGCCAAGGTCTTTGAAGAATTGCTATTTCCAGTTGTCTCCGGAGCTTACTTCTGCGAAAAAGAGCTGTACATCTACTTGAATCTCAGCAATAAAACCTCTGGGCCGAAAATAAAATACCTTGTCGAGACTGAAGCCGCAAATTGCGAGGTCACAGTTGTGTTTGTACCAACAATAGAGATCGCCAGAGTATTCGGCAAATACAAGAATTCGATCTTAAGGTTCAATCCGAGAAGCTACCTCGGTTTGTTCAATAACCCAGTCAATACGGAAATAGCAAAGACTATGAGAGAAATCAAGACAAATGAGTTTGCACTTTTCAATAATGGCATTACGATTCTTTCCGATGACACGGACATTACCGAATATACTGGTATCCCAAATAGAGCTCAAATGAGGATAACTAATCCACAAATCATAAATGGCGGACAAACAGGATTTGCTTTACATCAATTGTATGAAGAAGGGGTTAAGAAGGGGGACCCTGAGGGATATTTCCAGAATAAAGAGGTTTTGGTTAAGGTTATAACATTCGTGAAGGGAGAGGGCACCGAAGAAGGTCCTAAGAAGCTTCGGTTGATCGAGTCAATATCTAAAGCTTCGAATCAACAGACCAACGTTACTGAGGCAGACAGAAGGTCAAATGACGAGGTACAGATTGAATTGCAGAAAAAAATATACGACGAATTTGGATATTTCTATGAAAGAAAACGAGGAGAGTTTTGGGATGGTCTGCGTAACAATTACATTGGTAATAGACAAGTGATCAATAGAGAAGTTTTCTTACGTATTTGCGTTGCGTGTAATGGTTTAGCTTCACAAGCACGAAGAAACAGTGAGAACGCGCTCTTCAGTCAAGACAAATTCTATGGCAAGTTACGGGAGCTAGAGAAAACGCGAAAATATTTCTTTGGTTACGTTTGCCATGAAGTATTGGGTGAAATCGAAAAGAAATTTGAAAAAAACGAGCACAATAGGTTTGGAGTCATTAACTATGGTAACGGTGTTCGGTACGGGAAAATGGCAGTAGTCTCTGCAGTATCACGGAACTTTGATGACGTGTGGCCCAATGTACAATTCAGAGAAAAAGCAGAGCAGCTAGTCAACAAAGTCTTGAGCGATTGGCTTGCATTCGAGAATTTTGTGAAAAAACAACCACACACTGAAGCCTATTTTAGGACTTATTACGACGAAACCTCCGAGAGCCTAGCCTCAGAATTGGATTTCGACAACTATTACAAAGGAAGAACTGTTAACAAAGATCTCGAAGAGTATTTTATCAAGCCACTCCATAGCCCTGAACTCAACAAAACAGTTTCCCATAGGAAATCTACAGGCTGAGACTGAGCCGCACAGGAATCGAACCTGTAACCTGCTGATTAAGAGTCAGCTGCTCTGC
>CAZHRL010000003.1:0-15775 GCA_964534815.1 uncultured Dehalococcoidales bacterium
CTGAGGTCCGCTGGCTCGATGAAAAGGGAGAGATAAGAATAGCGAAGGGAGTGCCAGTAACCGCTCCCCATAAAACGCCTAAAGTCAGAAAAGATGGGCAGCACAGGCTCTTTCTCTTCGGTGTCAACCGGGCACGACTGGAGCAGATGGCGAGAAGCATGCAATTGAGTCCTGAGATTGTGAGCAACCTGCATGAGGCTAATCTCTTTGTCACGTCAAAGCAATACTACCGTCGCAGACCGCAAAAAATCAGAGACGCGGAGGCAGCCAACATCCCCATCTATGTCCTCAAAAGCAACACACCCGCCCAGATGAGACAGCTACTAAGCGATATCTACGCCACCGAAAAAGTCGATAGACCCAAGCCGATTGAACTCGCCCTCACCGAGGCGGAAGAAGCCATCGCCAAGGTTCATAGTGGTGAAGAGGAAATAGAACTCAGCCCTCAGAGCGCCTACATCCGACGTCTCCAGCACCTCCTGGCGGAGAGAAGCAATCTTGCCTCAGAAAGCGCCGGCAAAGAGCCAAACAGACGCGTGCGCATCTATAAGCGAGAGCATACGACCTTTTAGGATTACTTCCACCGTTATTACGAGTCCTTCTTGGAAGGACGAGGAATCCCATTGTCTATTCAACACGTCACGCCTTGGGATTGCTTCGTCGCTATCGCTCCTCGCAATGACAGAGAGTGTTCGCTGCCAATGAGGTGGGAAATGTTAGAGATTGCTTCGTCACCCTTCCAAAGGAGGACTCGCTGCGCTCGCAATGACGTTCAGCTAATCCTTGACACTTCTTAGAGCAGTCCATTACACTGTGAGCCAAAGGCATTCAAATCTCCCATCGTCAAAAAGCAAATCAAAGCGAAAGAAGGAGTATAACTGTGGAAGGCAAGTCTCAAAGACAATCGTTCCTGGAGAAATTCCGTGTTGATGGCAAGGTAGCCTTAATTACCGGTGGCAGCCGGGGCATCGGCAAATGCATTGCCTTAGCTTTAGCGGAAGCGGGGGCAGATATCATACTGGCTGCCCGCAAACTGCCTGACCTGGAAGCAACGGCTCAAGAAATAAGCAAAATAGGTAGAAAAGTCCTGCCGGTGCAGGCTAATGTGCGCCATCTGCCCGAAATTGAAACCCTGGTGAAAAAATCGGTGGACGAGTTTGGTCGCATTGACATTCTGATAAATAATGCGGGCACCAACCCCAGATTCGGCTCCATCTTCCAGATGGACGAGGCTGTCTGGGATATTGTCATGGGTCTAAATTTGAAGAGCTACTTTTTCCTGAGCCAGGCAGTGGCGAAAATAATGCGCCAGCATGGCGGCGGCACTATTGTCAACACCTCCTCAGAAGGCGGCATCCGGCCGGCGGTGGGGCTGGGGGCTTACTCCATCAGCAAGGCTGGGGTCATCATGCTCACCCAGGTGCTGGCGGCAGAGCTCGGGATATACAATATCAGGGTAAACTGCATCGCACCGGGGGTGATCAAGACCAAGTTCTCCGAGCAGCTCTGGACCGACCCGGTGCGCATCAAGGAGACATTGAACAACACTGCACTGGGGCGCATCGCCGAGCCTGAAGAAATGGCGGATGCTGTCCTCTTTTTAGCCTCAGACGCATCGAGCTATATCACCGGGCAGTGCATCCTGCTGGACGGCGGGGGCTATGCCGGGGTGCAGTCTCTGGTGAAATCTCTAGAACAGCCACAGGCTTAGTGAGCCAATCGTCTTCATGGGGGAGAAGCAATGAGGTCATCCAAGAGTCTCCTCATCACCTTTGAGGGTGGGGAGGGGTGCGGCAAGAGCACTCAAGCTCGAGCCTTATACCGCAGATTGCTTAAATTAGCCATCCCTGCCGTCCTTACCCATGAACCGGGCGTGACCCCGGTGGGCAAAAGGCTCAGCCGCTGTTTGAAGTGGGCGCAGGGCACTGAAATATCACCTCTGACTGAGCTAATGCTCTTTAACGCTTCCCGCGCTCAACTGGTCACCGAGCTAATCCAGCCCAGCCTGAAAGCAGGTAAGGTTGTCATCTGCGACCGCTTTGCCGACTCCACCACCGCCTACCAGGGCTACGGAAGAGGTCTTGATTTAGCCACGGTCAAGGCGGTGAACAACATCGCCACGCAGGGAATCAGCCCACACCTGACCATCCTGCTGGATATACCGGTAGAGGCGGGGCTTGCCCGCAAAGGGGCGAAACGGCAAGACCGCTTCGAGCAGGAAGATATCGCTTTCCACCGGCGAGTGAGAGAGGGCTATCTTAAGATGGCTGCCAGCGAGCCAGAGCGCTGGCTGGTGGTTGATGCCAGGCAAAGCACAAAGAAGGTAGCCGAAATTATCTGGAGGCGGGGGGAGAAGCTCCTTGCCGAGCAGGACTAGACCATGACTGAGAAGCGGGTGGCGGCGGCGATGAGCGGTGGGGTGGACTCCTCAACCGCAGCAGCACTGCTGAAGCAAGCTGGCTATGAAGTCTTCGGCATCCACATGCAGCTCTGGTCTGACCCGGCTCTTAAAGCAAAACTGGAAGAGAATATCTCGATTCTTGAGCACACCTGCCGCATTCTGGACATCCCGTTCCATATCTTAAACCTGGAGAAAGAATTTCAGAGCTGCGTCATCGACTATTTCTATCAGGAGTACGAGCTGGGTCGCACGCCAAACCCCTGTGTCTTCTGCAATCGGCGTATCAAATTCGGTCGCCTGCTGGAGAAGGTTCAGGAGATGGGCGCCGATTACCTTGCCACCGGGCACTATGCCCGAATCGAACAGGCGCCAGAAGGCTACCGCTTATTGAAAGCCAGCGACCAGTCCAAAGACCAGTCCTATTTTCTTTATACCCTGGGACAAAAAGACCTTCCCCACCTCCTTTTCCCCATTGGCAGCCTCCACAAAACAGAGGTAAGAAAACTGGCAGCGAAATTGGGCTTGCCCACCAGCACACGACCCAAAAGCCAGGACATTTGCTTTATCCCCAATGGCAACTCCCACGCCTTCATCGCCAGAGGCATTCCGCCTCAACCGGGCGACATTGTTGATACTGAAGGAAAGGTCTTAAGCCGGCATCAGGGTCTGGCACACTATACCATCGGGCAGAGGCACGGGCTAAGGATTGCCGCCAGGAAACCACTCTACGTGCTCAAGCTCGATGTTGCCAGCAACAGACTGATTGTGGGCAACAGAGAACAGCTTCTGCGGAGCAGTCTCATTGCTCATAAGCTAAGCTGGGTATCCGGCAAAGCCCCCGAAGACCTAGCTAACATCACAGCGAAAATCCGCTATAAATCGCTGGAAGTATCTGTTACACTATACCTTAATAATGATACCGCCCGGGTCGATTTTCACCAGCCGCAGAGCGCCATTACCCCGGGGCAAGCAATCGTCTTCTACCTGGGGGGAGCAGTGCTGGGCGGCGGCATAATCAAGGAATAATATGTCAGTCAAGCCGACCTTTGCTGAAGAAAAGCGGCTCATCGCCAGGGGCTACAAGCTCATCGCTGGCGTGGATGAAGCCGGGCGCGGCGCCCTGGCTGGACCGGTCGTGGCAGCAGCAGTCATTTTGCCCACCAGACTCCGGGCTTCCTGGACGAAAGAGGTCAGGGACAGCAAACTGCTCAGGCCGGTAAATCGTGAAACGCTGTTTACACACATCAAAGAATTAGCCATCTCGGTAGGCGTGGGCATAGTTCCCTCTGAAATAATCGATAAGGAAGGCATCGCCAGGGCAACACGGCTAGCCATGAAAATAGCTGTCGAACAGCTTTCTCCCCGACCAGAGACCCTTCTCATCGACTTCATGCTTCTCCCGGACATGCCTCTGCCACAGAAGGGGGTGCTTGAAGGGGACAGTGTCTGCTTCTCCATCGCCTGCGCCTCAATCATCGCCAAGGTAACCAGAGACCGCCTAATGATTGAGTTCGACCAGACCTACCCCGGCTATGGTCTGGCTAACCATAAGGGCTACGGCACCAGAGAACACCTCGAATGCCTCTGCCAACTGGGACCCTGCCCGATTCACCGCTGCTCGTTCTATCCGGTAAGTAATGCCATAACTCAGCAAAAGAAATGAAGCGCAAAGATACTGGCTCTCTGGGTGAAAAGCTAGCCAGGGACTTCCTGACAAAAGGAGGCTACCACATTCTGGAAACCAACTACCGCTGCCCCGAGGGTGAGATTGATATTATTGCCCGGCACAAAGATGCGCTCGTCTTTGTTGAGGTAAGAACGAAAACAAGCCAGGAGTTTGGCAGTCCTGAAGAATCAATTACAGCCGCCAAAAGAGAGAAAATCAGGGCGGCTGCTGCTCATTATCACCAGACGCACGACAACCTGCTTCCGTTGTGGCGTATTGATGTGGTCGCTGTTGAGCTGGACCAGAGGGGTAAGCTCACGCGGATTGAGCTGATTGAAAACGCGGTAGGCGAAGACTAGAACCACCAGATTGTTTAACAACCCCATCCCCTTTACCCCCTTCCCCTTGCTAAGGGGAAGGGGAAAGATATTTTTAAGAGGGGCTGACGCCCCTCTTTGATACCCCAGATGTTACTATAAAACACTCAAGTCCCACCAGCTTTACCCCATTAATCTGACTATGTTAGAATTGACCATTAAGGAACGACAAAGATGACTTCTCCCAAAGCAGTATCAAGACAGACGCTACGCATCATTGACGCCAATTTGAACCGCATTGGGGAGGGGCTTCGCCTTCTGGAGGATGTGGCTCGCCTGATGCTGAATGATGCTTCCCTCACTCAGCAGCTTAAAAATATGCGCCATGAGCTAGTCGAAGGCGATTTATCATCCAACACCCGGCTTCTTCAGGCACGCAATTCCGAAGGCGATGTCGGCATCAACATTCTAGCGCCGGAACAGGAAAGACCGCGAGACCTGCTCAACACAGTGGTCGCCAACTCCAGAAGAGTGCAGGAATCGCTGCGAGCCATCGAAGAGTTGACGAAACTCCCCGATAATCCTTTACGACTGGACTCGGAGAAGTTCAAACAGGCTCGCTTTAACCTCTATACCATCGAGCAGACATTGCTGTCCCGGCTACTGCGCCAGGACAAGGCAAGGCGTATTCGCGGGCTCTATGTTATCATAGACACTCAGGCACTACAAGGACGCAGCCATATCGAAGTCGCCCGTCAGGCAATTCGCGGCGGGGCACGGATAATCCAGCTTCGCGATAAAGTGACCAACAAAAAGGAACTGCTCCCCATCGCCCAGCAGCTAAGGAATCTATGTCTTGAACAAAATGTGCTCTTTATCGTGAACGACGAGCTCGATTTAGTTCTGGCGACTGATGCCGATGGACTGCATTTGGGGCAAAAAGATTTGCCCATTAAAGTCATGCGCAAAATGCTGCCGATAGATAAAATTCTGGGTTGTTCCACCAATACTGTGGAGCAGGCGCTCGCCGCTGAAGCTGAGGGAGCCGACTACATCGCCGTTGGTTCCATATACCCGACTACATCGAAAGAGACCGCCATTGTCGTGGGCGTGGAGAGATTACGTGAGGTGAAAAAAGCCATCAGCCTCCCGCTGGTGGCGATTGGTGGTATCAATAGAGAGAATGTCTCTGAGACAATAAAGGCTGGGGCTGATGCTGTGGCGGTCATCAGCGCCGTGGTGCAAGCCGATTCTCCTGAGGAAGCAGCGCGACAGATAGCTAGCCGACTTGAGGTCAAAGATGAGGACGCTAACAGATAATCTGGAATCAATTGCCGACCGCATTCGAGAAAACTTCTCAGCGCAGGATGCTGCCAGAGAAAAGGCACTGCCTCTGTGCCGTGATGCCATTCGGCACTCCAGCAACGCTATCCGCGCGGTACACCGTCAGGAATTCAAGGAGGCAAAGAAATTACTCCAGAACGCCCGCAGACTCATCACCAGGGCAGAACAAACCATTGCTGGTGGTGAGCTGAGCAACATCGGCTTTATCCGGGATGCACAGAAGGAGTTTGCCGAGGGCAGTATCACCCTGGCGCTAGCAACGAGGAAGCAACCACCCAGCCCCGAGGAACTGAAGGTGAGCCACGCTGCCTACCTGAACGGATTGGGTGAGGCTGCCGGCGAGATGAGGCGCTACCTGCTGGACAGTCTCCGCAGGGACGACCTATCTCGATGCGAAGAGATACTTTCCGCTATGGACGATATTTACAGCGTTCTCGTTACTATGGACTTCCCTGATGCGATAACTGGCGGTCTGAGACACACCACCGACATGGTGCGGGGGGTGCTAGAAAGGACCCGGACCTGACACTGGTGATGAGACAAAAAGAGCTGGAAGAAAAGCTAGCCCAAAAGGGTAGGAAAAAGAAATGAGAATTTTATATAAAGGAAGGGGGTATTTATGATAACCCTGTTTGAGGGGTTCAGTGTTGCTACCACCTTTGAGAAGATTGCCCTCATTGGCGTCCTAGTGATAGCAATACTCGGCTTACTCTATGCCGCTTTCCTCACCAGGCAAATCCTGAGAGAGCCACAGGGTAATGAAAAGATGAGGCATATCGCCAATGCCATTCGCGTTGGTGGTAATGCCTATCTTATGCGCCAGTTCCGGACCATCCTGCTGCTCATCTTCTTGCTGGCGATATTTGTCTTTTTCACCGGCTGGTTTGCCGGTGGCACCTCTGCCTATGCCAATCCTAAGTGGCTGATTGGTCTGGGGCGTGCCGGTGGCTTTCTCATGGGCGCCTTGTTCTCTGCCACAGTAGGCTATATTGGCATGAACATGGCAATGCGGGGCAACGTTAGAGTGGCGGAAGCAGCACGTTCTAGCTTCACCAAAGCTCTCCAGATAGCCTATCGTACCGGCACCATCACCGGGATGCTGACCGATGGGCTGGGGCTGCTCGGCGGCACCATCATCTTCCTCATTTTCTTCAAGGATGCGCCGCTGGTGCTGCTGGGGTTTGGCTTTGGCGGCACGCTAATAGCCCTGTTCATGCGCGTTGGCGGCGGTATCTATACCAAGGCGGCTGATGTCGGCGCCGACCTGGTGGGCAAGATAGAAAAGGGCATCCCCGAGGATGACCCACGCAACGCCGCCGTGGTGGCTGACCTGGTGGGCGATAATGTGGGGGACTGTGCCGGAATGGCGGCGGACATTTTTGAGTCCTATGAAGTTACCATAGTCTCTGCGTTGATTCTAGGTCTGATAATCAGCGTTACCACCGGGCAACTTTACTGGATTATCTTCCCGCTGCTGGTACGCGCTGCCGGCGTTTTTTCATCCATCATAAGCACCTACTCCGTGCGAGCCCTGCGTGAAGGCGAAAACGCTATGAAAGCCATACACAGCGGCTACTGGCTAGCAGCATTCATCTCCGTTCTCTCGTTCTTTATTTTTGCCCAGTTCTACTGCCATGACCTTCGCTTCTTCTGGGCTACCAGCGTGGGTGTAGTACTAGCCATTGCCATTAACTACCTGACCGACTACTACACTTCCACCGAGTGCAATCCCGTCAAGGAGATAGCCAAGTCAACCAAGACCGGACCGGCTACCGTCATCCTTTCGGGTCTGGGTATGGGCTATGAGAGCACCGTTATGGCGATTATCGTCATCGCCCTGTCCATCATTGCTTCAGCAGTTATATGGAGCGGGGAAACAATCCTTTACGTCTTCTACGGCGTGGCGCTCTGCGGTATCGGTCAGCTAACCCTCACCGGCAACAACATCGCTATGGATGCCTTCGGTCCTGTTTCTGATAACGCCAACGGTATTGGTGAAATGGCAGGGCTGGAGCCCAAGGCTCGCCAGACACTGGCTGACCTTGATGCCGTCGGCAACACGACCAAAGCCATCACCAAGGGTATCGCTATTGCCTCCGCCGTGCTGGCGGCAGTAGCCCTGTTTGCCGCCTTCTATGAAGATTATGACCTTCAGACGATTAACCTGATTCAGTGGAAGGTCTTTGTCTGCTTCCTCATCGGAGGGGCGATACCGTGGCTGTTCAGCTCCCTTACCATACGAGCTGTCGGCAGGGCTGCCTACTACATCATCAACGAGGTGCGCTACCAGTTCACCGTCAAGGGAGTCTGGGAAGGCACCGTTGACCCGGACTACAGCAAAGTGGTCTCCATCTGCACGGGGGCTGCTCAGAAAGAACTGCTGACACCAGCCCTCCTAGCTATCATTTCGCCCATTGTTATCGGTTTTCTCTTTGGGTTGGAAGCGCTGGCTGGATTTTTGGGCGGCGTGATACTTTCCGGACAACTGCTGGCAGTCTTTATGGCTAACGCCGGCGGCGCCTGGGACAACGCTAAAAAGACGATTGAAGACGGACTGTATGGCGGCAAAGGCTCTGAAGCTCACAAGGCCAGCGTGGTGGGCGATACTGTGGGCGACCCGCTGAAGGACACGGCGGGTCCGGCGCTGAACCCGCTCATCAAGGTCATCAACCTGGTGGCCATTATCGCCGCCTCAATGATGGTCGTACCCATCGCCGGTGGTGGTTTCCGAGAAGTGGGATTGAACCCAGTTACCATCACTATCTCAGTCGTGGGCTTAATTATTATCCTTATCTCTATCTGGTTCTCAAAGAAAGCAGAGTCCTTCGGGCGTGAGTTTGAAGAGAAAACGAGCGAGAAGCAGAAGTAGTTGAATTCATGACGGGTATTTAACAGTCCTGATTTTAAAGATTAAGGAAGGGATTACCCCGGCGCTCGGCTCCGATAGTAGAAGTGGGGCCGTGCCCGGGGTAAACTTTTGTATTATCGGGAAGAACCATTAGCTTGGTGATGAGGCTCTTCATTAACAGGGTGTAATCGCCGCCAAGTAAATCATAACGGCCGATACCAAAATTAAAAAGAGTATCTCCGGTAAAGACCATACCTTCCCCATACAAGCAAATGCCACCCGGCGTGTGCCCCGGCGTGTGCAGAACCAGAAAATGCAGCTCGCTGATGTCAAGGCTGTCCCCGCCCTTAAGCAGCCTATCGGGTGATGGCGGCTCGGGGCAATGAAGACCCCATTGAGTAGCCACAAAGGCACTATCGCCCAGAGAGTCGGCGTCAGCCTCATGGATGGCTACCTCAGCACCGGTAGCTTCCTTCACTTCGCTCAAAGCGCCAATGTGGTCGAAGTGGCCGTGAGTGAGGACGATATATTTTATGTTGAGTTTCAGCTCTTTGACCTTCTTCAATATGACCGGGGCATCGGCACCGGGGTCAACTATCATACCTTCTTTAGTCTGTTCAGAGCCGACGATATAGCAGTTGGAAGCGAGCGGTCCAACTTCCAGCGGTTTAACAATCATTCCACACTCCTACAAAGCAAAAGCCATACAAGGCACAGGTTTTTATTTTATCATCAGAGGCTTGTGCGTCTCAACTAAGGTTGATAACAACCTAACCCCCTGCCCCTTCCCTTGTTAAGGAAGGGGGGAGTTATTTTCTAAGAGGGACTGGCGTCCCTCTTAGACACCCTGCTTCAGAATCAGAACAACCAAGACCCAATCTGATGAGATTGCCACGGGCACTGAAGTGCCCTCACAATGACACTCAAACCAAACGGAGTCGCTTAAGGCTTTGACTTACCGAGCCAAAACTGGTAACTTTTATGCTGATATATGGTTACCGTTATTCTTATTCTATTTGCTATCGTCCTGCTGGGGCTGGGCGGGGGTGTTCTTGCCCTGGTTCTCTTCAAACAAAGAAAGACAATCAAGCAAGGGATAAGTCAGACTCAACAAGCCCCGGCCGCTGGAGTCTCAACCTTCCGCTGGCGATATATCATATTGCCTCTGGCGATTCTGGCTCTTGCGATGGGGCTGGTGGCTTTCTTCTATCGCCTGCTGCCGGCAGAAGTCGCCTATCTCTTCCGGCTCGATGGCGCACCGGCAAAATGGCTCGGTCGCGAGATGTTAATTGTCGGCATGCTGGTGCCACAACTGCTCCTTACCCTGCTCGCGGCTGCACTCACCTGGGGAATTGGCAGACTCAATGCCCTCTTCCGCCAGCAAGAAAACGCCCTGGTCAAACCGGAAAGCGTCCTGTTTGTTATGGGCAATATGATAGCGCTGCCGCAACTTGTCCTCTGCTTTGCAATGCTCGATATTTTCAGCTACAATGCCTACGAAATACATCTCATACCCCTATGGGCGTTTGCCCTGATTGTGATGGGACTGGGCGCGATTACCCTGGGCTTATTTTTCATTCAAGTCATGTTCCGTGTCTGGGCAGTCAGTCGGAAAATCGCGCAACAAAAGTCATAAGGAGCACAGCTATTGGCTAAGCGCACGTTAACACGGGTTGATATGGACAAGATTGTCTCCCTGAGTCAGCGGCGGGGTTTCATTTTCCCCAGCAGCGATATCTACGGCGGGCTGTCAGCCTGCTGGGACTATGGGCCTCTGGGAGTGGAACTGAAACGGAATATCAAGGAAGCCTGGTGGCGAGCCATCGTTCAGGAACACGACGATATGGTGGGGCTGGACGCCAGTATCCTGATGCATCCCCAGGTCTGGGTCGCCAGCGGTCACGTCAAGGGGTTTGCCGACCCGCTTGTCGAGTGTAAAAGCTGTAATCATCGATTCCGCTCTACTGACCTAGCCACCAACCGCTGTCCCGATTGCGGCGGTGAACTGACCGAGCCGCGCATGTTCAACCTGATGTTCAAGACCTTTATGGGTCCGGTGGAAGACGAAGCGAGCATCGTTTACCTGCGCCCGGAGACAGCCCAGGGCATGTTCGTTAACTTTCAGAACATCGTTGACACCACACGAAAGAAGCTGCCCTTTGGCATGGCGCAGATAGGCAAAGCCTTCCGCAACGAAATTACCACGGGTAACTTCATCTTCCGCAGCCGTGAATTCGAGCAGATGGAAATCGAATACTTTGTTAAGCCGGGGACGGACAAGGAATGGTTCGACCACTGGCTTCAAGAGCGCCTGAACTGGTATCTCAAGCTGGGCATTCGGAAGGAGAACCTGAGGCTGCGGCAGCACGCCAGGGACGAGCTGGCACACTATGCCCGCGACTGCTACGATGTCGAGTACCTGTTCCCCATGGGCTGGTGCGAGCTCGAAGGCATCGCCAACCGGGGCGATTTCGACCTGACGCAGCATGCTAAAGCCAGCGGCAAGAGCATGGAATACTTCGACGATGAGACCAAGGAGCACTTCATCCCCTATGTTATCGAGCCGTCAGCCGGTGTGGACCGCTCGGCGCTGGCTTTCCTCTGCGACGCCTACGATGAAGAGCCAGACAAGGAGGAGATAAGAGTGTTGCTCCGCTTCCATCCCGCCATCGCACCCATCAAGATAGCTGTCCTGCCACTGAGTCGCAAGGAAAACCTGACGGCGTTCGCCAAAAAGATTGATGCCGACCTGCGGCAGTGCTGGGTGGCCCAGTACGACGATACTCAGAGCATCGGGCGGAGGTATAGACGGCAGGACGAGATTGGCACGCCTTTCTGCGTTACCATTGATTTTGAGTCGCTGGAGGACAAGGCGGTTACCATCCGCGAGCGCGACAGCATGAACCAGATACGCGTGCCCGTGAGTGAGCTGAAGAACACGCTGGCCGCCAAGCTTGCTGGGGAGGATATACTGGTGCTGCCGCCGGGCGGGAAAGTGTGGAAGGTGGAGGAGATAGGATAGAGGTAATTCCAGAGGACTGCGCCTTAAGCCTGTTGGTGCTCAATCTCCGCAGACTTTGATAGCTCTTGGCGTGCTCGTATCTTGCGAAGAATCGATACAATGTGGTTTTGTATTGTCCCCTCGCTTACACCAAGTTTTTCAGAGATCAGCTTAGTCGGGCAGCCTTGAGCAATGTATTCCAGAATTTGTGCTTCTCTTTGAGTCAGTAACGAAAGAGGACTTTCTTGCAAGGTGTTTTCGATAGACAATAACAGTTTAGATAGTTTGTTAGTGTCTTGAAGGGAAATATCATGCAAGCGCAGGCGCTCTAGTATCCACATGCGCGCAAGCGTAGTGGGCCCTACACCCAATTCTCTCGCTTCGCGCCTTAACCTCGCCCAAGCGCCCGAAGAAAGTCGAACAGGAACCACCTTGTCTAAAGGTCTTCTTACTTCTATTTCTACGACTTCATCGTTTTCATTCCAGGCATCACCTTGTTCGATTTGCTTTAATTCCTTATCTAGGTTATCCATTTTACTTGCCCCCTACTGTCTTTTTGTAAAGTTGCCTTTCAGTATCAGTCATTTCTCTGGCACTAACTACTTTCCAATCACCAGCACCTTTGTTAACTAGAGCAACCAAAATATAACGACCAGCTACAGTTTGACTAAACACTTTATAAAGTCCTTCTTGACTTCTTCGTACATGCCGTTTTTCAGATAAACAGGCTTCTTCAACCTCTTCAAAACTAACACCATGCTTAAGTTCAATCTTTTCAAGTATATGGTCATCAATCTCAAGAGACTCAATACGAAGCATAACTTTTGAATATAATTGTATATCATTTGTATACAATTGTCAAGTTTAATTTGTTCCTATGGAAATAAAACAAGCAATGCTCACGTGCGTCCTCCTCTATTTGGTGCTAGAATAAACCCAATGAAAATCCTGCATTTTGCCGACCTGCATCTCGGGGTGGAAAGTTACGGTCGGATAGACGCCGCCAGCGGGCTGCCCACGCGCCTGCTCGACTTCATCGCCGCCCTTGACCAGGTGGTGGAGTTTGCCCTCGAAAAGAAAGTTGACCTCGTCCTTTTCTGCGGGGATGCCTACAAGAGCCGCGAGCCAACCCAGACCCAGCAGCGGGAGTTCGCCCGGCGTATCAACCGCCTCGCCTCAAACGGCATACCGGTCTTTCTCCTTACAGGCAACCATGATTTGCCCAACGCCTTCGGCCGGGCAACGGCGATTGAAATCTTCGACACGCTCGCCATCAAAAATGTCTATGTCTCGCACAAGCCCGAGGTTCAACACATACAGACGCCAAACGGCGAGATACAGGTTGTTTCGCTGCCCTGGCTGAGGCGCAGCGCCCTCTTAAGTAAAGAAGACGCGAAAAACCTCACCTTCGAGCAGGTCAACCAGAGGCTGCAGCAAATCCTGACCGGCGTGATTGCTGGCAATGTCGAAAAGCTCGACCCCACCCTGCCCGCGATACTCGCCGGGCACGTCTGGGTAGCTAACGCACAGGTCGGCTCGGAGCGAGCGATGATTATCGGACAGGAGCAGGCCCTGCTGCTGAGCAACGTGGCTAACGCCGCCTTCGACTATGTAGCGCTGGGGCATATCCATAAGAGGCAGGTGCTATCGGAAAAGCCGCCGGTGGTCTATGCCGGCAGCCTCGAACGGCTCGACTTCAGCGAAGAGCAGGACGAGAAGGGGTTCTACCTGGTGGAGATAGAGCAGGATAAGACCACGGGCAGAAGGCAGACCTCTTTCGAGTTCCACCCACTCGCCGGGCGTCGCTTCCTGACCATAAGCATCAATATCCCGCCGGAGGACATCAACCCCACCGCCACCGTACTCAGGGCGATTGGGGAGCAGGAAAGCAATATCATAGAAGCCATCGTCCGACTGCAAATCAGCCTGTCTGGAGAAGCTGAAGGTCAGCTCCGGGACAACGACATCAGGAACGCACTGAGCCAGGCGCACTACTTTACCATCGCCAAGGACATTAAACGGGAGGCACGCCTGCGGCTGGGCAACCTGACGGCGGAGGAATTGACGCCGCTCGAGGCATTGAAAGCGTGGCTGGAGACTAAGAACACGCCCCCGGAACGGATGAAGACTCTGCTGGAGTATGGGGAGAGGGTGATTGGGGAGAAAGACTAAATAAAATTAGATGAGCCGAACTCAGATTTAACCCCATCCCCCTATCCCCCTTTCCTTAGGAAGGAGGGGTTCTTATTAAGAGGGGCTGACGTCCCTCTTAGACACCCTGCTTACCAAAGATTGCTTCGCTTCGCTCGCAATGACAACGAAAAACAACCGAATGCCAGTGAATAACCCCCCAGCAAGCTGACGGGTATTCAGTGGAGTTTCTCTATAAAACCTCACCCTAGATTCTATTGACACGCTCTGACGAAATGTTATACTTTGCTAGATAACCCCTTAAGGAGGCTGGTATGTCCCCCAGAAAGCTAAAGACAGACCCGCAAATCGTGGAAATGCCCCCGCAGAAGATGGCAGTGGTCTATGGCAGCGGCACGCCGGAAAAGGTCTTCGCCGGGCTGATGCCCGCCCTCTACGGCTCGGTCTATACCCTCAAATTCGACCGTAAAAAGAAGGGGCTGGCTGACTTCAAGGTGAGCGGGCTGCGCGCCCGCTATCCAGATGCCCACCTCGTCCCCATAGAGCAGTGGACTCACATCATCGGGCTGCCCATTCCGGAAGACACCACCTCCCTACCCCAGAAAGTCCCTGACATCGAGGTAAAACTGGAGACCTGGCACTACGGCACCGTCGCCCAGATTCTGCACCTCGGACCCTACGACCAGGAAGCGCCCACCGTCGAGCGCCTGCACCAGTTCATCGCAGAAAACGGCTACGAGATAGCGGGCATCCATGAAGAAGAATATCTAAGCAAACCGGATGCCCAACTAGTCAAGACACTCATCCGCTAACCCGTCCTGAAGAAAAAAAAGTAGCAAAGAGGCGTTATGCTTTTCGAACCGGGCAAGATTGGCAAACTGGAGATACCCAACCGGATTATCCTCTCGCCGCACGCGAGCAACACCGGCGGGGAGCGGGGCGATGTTACCCCGGACCTCATCGCCTACTACCAGCGGCGGGCGGAGGGCGGGGCGGGCGCCATCACCATCGGCACAGTGCGTGTAGCAACACAGGTGGATGGGCTCAAGCTTTCCTCCCGCCAACTCTGCATTGATTACAATAGTTCGGTAGCGGGTTTTTATAAACTCACCGAGGCAGTCCACCGTGAGGGGGCTAAAATCATTGTCCAGTTCCAGCCCGGCTCCGGTGCCAACGTCGGGGCGCTGGCGGAGATGGACCAGTGGATTCCGGGGATACCCATGGAGCCGGTCTCACCCTCAGGAGTCGCCTGGCCCGGCTGCCCCAAGCCGCGCGTCCTCGCCACGGCGGAAGTGGAGAAAATTGTCCACCTGGCAGGCAAGGCAGCAGAGCGGGCAAAGTGGGCTGAGTTTGACGCCATCGAGATAAATGCTCACGCTCGCTATCTGCTGGCACAGTTCATATCGCCCCAGTATAACAAGCGAAGGGACAAATACGGAAAAGACAGATTAAGACTCCTCCTCGAAATGATAGAGGCAATCCATAAAGCCAACAGCAAGGACTTCCCTATCATCGTGCGCTATACTATCGCCACCTGGCCCTTCCCGCAGGATGAGACCTTTGAGGAAAGAGAAGATGTCAAGGAAGCCCAGGCGATTGCTAAAAGGCTCGAAGCAGCGGGTGTGGCTGCCATTCACACCTCCTATAACTATGTGCCCTGGCTGTTCCCGGAGCCGTCCTCGCACTGGCCCGAAAACTTCTCCCTACCCATGTCCAAGGCATTAAAGAAAGCTGTCAAAATCCCCATCCTGCTCACGGGCAGGGTGAGAGACCCCGATATTGCCGAGTCCGTCCTGCGCGATGGCGATGCCGATTTCATTGACATCACCCGCCCCCTTATCGCCGACCCGGACTGGCCCAAAAAGCACGCCAGCGGGCGGACAACGGAAATCTGGAGTTGCATTGCCTGCAACGAATGCTTCCGCAGCATCGAAAGACACCTTCCCGTGCGCTGCATGATAAACCCTACCGCCGCCCGAGAACTCCTTTTTGACTACCGCAAGCTCGTGCCAGCCAAGGAGCCGAAGAAGGTGATGGTCATTGGTGG
>CAZHRL010000004.1:0-15011 GCA_964534815.1 uncultured Dehalococcoidales bacterium
AAATCTATTCCCAAGGTGGACAAGGTTTGCGGTCCGGGCAATATCTTTGTCATGCTGGCGAAGAAGCTGGTCTATGGAGCGGTGGACATCGACGGGCTTCAGGGTCCCAGCGAGGTGTTGATTATAGCCGACGAGTCGGCTAATCCTGCCTACTGCGCCGCCGACCTCTTGGCTCAGGCGGAGCACGACCCCTTAGCCTCGGCGGTCTTAGTAACCAATTCCAGGCGACTGGCTGACGAGGTTGTCCGTGAAGTCGAAAAACAGCTAAAGACTCTGCCGCGACACACTGTTGTTGCCGAATCCTTAGCGAGCAATGGAGTGATGGCAGTCGTCTCAACTCTGGATGAGGCCATCGAGCTGGCTAATCTTTATGCCCCGGAGCACCTGGCGCTCATGGTAAAGAATGCCGGCGCCTATCTGGAACGGCTGACCCATGCCGGCTGTATCTGTGTGGGTGAAGAAACTACTGTGGTGCTGGGCGACTACGTAGCAGGTCCCAGCCATGCCTTGCCTACCGGTGGCACCGCCCGTTTCAGTTCACCGCTCAGTGTTGTCGACTTTATCAAGCTGACCAACTTTATTGCTGTCGACAAAGCCAGCCTGAAAGAGCTGGGTGCGGCGGCAAGAGCCCTTGCCTCTGCTGAAGGACTTGAGGCTCATGCCCGTGCTGTGGAAAAGCGGTTAGAGAAGATTTAAGCGGTTCAATCGATAAGGAGGGGTGAGATGGCTAGTGAAAGGAAAGCTTCATCAAGTGTTGAATTGAGGAAAATGCTCTCGGAAGTAGAGGTTGATGTCGTGGGCGTGGCTAGGCTGGCAGATTGGAAGAGAACAAAGCTTGAAGGTACTGCTTTGAGGCTGTTGCCCGGGGCGCGCTCGGTGGTGGTCTTTGTCATGGAGATTTACTCCGAAGTCCTCGACTTGACCACGGGGGAGCGGGTTACCGGTGCGGCTTCTATGAACGATTTGTTGGAGCGCCATCAGGAGTACCTCGCTGGAAGGCTGACCAAGGCTGCTTACGATATCTCCAAAGCCTCCCGCAAGCTGGGTTTTAAAGCACTACCCTTACCCGGACAGGGTTGCCCCAGGGATGCCCGCTTTTTTGAGGCGGTGTTCTCTTACAAACATGCCGCTCAGGCAGCGGCGCTGGGCAAAATTGGCTGGCACAGCCTAGTGATAAGTCCGCGCTTTGGTCCCAGGGTGCAGTTCTCCTGCTGCCTCACCGAAGCAGAGCTTAAGCCGACAGACATTCTGCCTGTTGCTTTAAAGTGTGGCAGTTGTCATATTTGCCTCGATAACTGCCCTGCCCGTGCTCTGACAGAGCCTGATGACGGCGCTGCCTACTCCATAAACAAGTTTGCCTGTGGCTCCTTCCGCAGCGCCGCCGGTGGCTGCTCCGAGTGTATGCGACTCTGCCCCATGGGCAGGAAGAGCAAGCGCTTGTAGGCTAGTCAGCCAGTTCGTGCTAAAATAGTGCCAGTTTTCATCAGGACAACGAGTATGGGAATAGAAAAGTTAATACGCTCTGATTTGAAGGCTTTCGGAGGCTATTCTGCCCGCATTGCCACTGAGACGCTGGAGGGCAAGGTTGAAGTCGCCGTCGAGAATATCATCAAGCTGGACGCCAACGAAAACCTCTACGGCTGCTCTCCGAGGGTAAATCAGGCTCTGGCAAAGTATCCCAACTTCAACATCTATCCCGATGACGGGCAGATGGTACTGCGGCGCTTGCTGGCGAAATATGCTGGCGTCGATGCCAGGTATATCGTAGGGGGGAGCGGCAGCAACCAGCTCATCGATTTCCTTTTGCGCCTCTTCATTGATAGGGGCGACGAGGTGCTCACCTGCGTGCCTACCTTCAGCCTGTTTCCCTTCGTGGTTGCCCTCTGCGGCGGCAAGCTGGTCGAGGTGCGGAGAGATGAAAACTTCGCCGTCGATGTCGCTGCCGTGAAGAAAGCCATCACCAAAAAGACGAAGGTAATCATTCTGGTCAACCCGAATAATCCCACCGGCACGCTGATGCCCAGGAAAGATATTCTGGAGATACTGGACACCGAGCTGCCGGTGCTGGTGGACGAAGCCTATTACGAATTCAGTGGCGAGACAGTTGCTCCGCTGGTAACTCAGCGGGAAAACCTGATGGTGCTGCGCACCTTCAGCAAGTGGGCCGGGCTGGCGGGCTTGAGGGTCGGTTACGGACTTTTCCCGCCGAAGATTGCCGATTACCTGCTCAAAATCAAAATTCCCTACAACGTCAACGTCGCTGCCATCGTCGCCGTGGAGGAGTCCTTAAAAGATACGGACTACTTGCTGGGCACGGTTAAGTTGATAATTGCGGAAAGGGAAAGGCTTTTCACCGAGCTTCAAAAAATCAAATGGCTAAAGCCCTACCCCTCAAAGTCCAACTTCATTCTCTGCGCGGTGCTGAGGGGAAAGGCAATTGACTTGCAGGATAAACTGGAACGCAAGGGTATTCTCGTTCGTTATTTTGACACGCCGCTTTTGAAGGACGCCGTCCGCATCAGCGTCGGGAAACCGGAGCACACCGATGCTCTGATTAAAGCTCTGCGGGAGATAGAGGCTGGGTTTTAACCTGAGGGGAGATTCCCCTATTAACCGCTTATTGGGGAAGCTCGAAGGGGCGTCAGCCCCTTCGTAAAATAAATTTCCCCTTCCCTTGACAAAGGGAAGGGGGCCAGGAGGATAGGTCACCTCTTAAAAATAATAGCGAGGTGCGATATGAACGCAAGAACGGCAGACATCAAACGGCAGACCAAAGAGACAAACATCAGCGTAAAACTCAATCTTGATGGCAGCGGCAAATGGGAGATAAATACCGGCATCCAGATGTTCGACCACCTGCTCTCGCAGTTAGCACAGCATGGTCGGTTTGACCTGAAGCTCTCCGCTACAGGTGATAATGTGCACCATCTTGTTGAGGATGTTGCTATCTGTCTGGGTAAAGCCTTTGCCCAAGCCCTGGGCGAGAAGCGAGGCATTGTCCGTATGGGCGAAGCCACCGTGCCTATGGACGACGCTCTAGCGGTGGCAGTGGTGGACATCAGCGGGCGGGGCTACGCCGTTCTGGACTTGCCTTTCAGCGAGAATGATATGGCGGGACTGCCTACCGACCTCATCCGCCCCTTCCTTGAGTCCTTTGCCATAGAAGCCAGGCTCAACCTGCATTCCCGGGTGGTTTACGGCGTTAACGACCATCACAAAGCCGAAGCGCTTTTCAAAGCCCTGGGTAGAGCTCTGGACAAGGCGACCCGCGTAGATGAGCGTATCGCTGGTGAGCTGCCCAGCACCAAGGAGTTTTTAGAGAAATAAAGGAGATACTTTTGGCTACAGAGACAGCAGCAGCAACCATCGGCAAGATGGCTCTGCGGCAGAAAATCCGCCTGACTCTGCTCTTTTTGATATTTCTCACCTTTCCCATTACCCTGAACTACTTTTCCGTCTACCTCATTATCGAGGGTTCTTCTCAGGGCATCATGACCTTCAGTTTCTTCTTCTGGGTGCTTTTTACTCTCACCGCTCTGTTCTTTGGCAGGGCTGCTTGTGGCTACCAAGCTCAAGAACTTTTTTCGCTTGCTGTCTCTGAGCCTGAAAGCCACTGCGGAGAAGTGTCAGGAATGTCGCACCTGCGATAAAAACTGCCCGATGAGCCTGCAGCCAAGTCAGATGGTGAAAAGAGGCTCTATGGTCAATACCGAGTGTATCCTCTGCGGCACCTGTGTGGACAACTGCCCTAATGGGGTAATCAAATACTCCTGGCGCAGACCTTAATTACTCCGGTCTCTTCATCAGCTCAAAGATGGCGCCACCTGCCCCACTCGCATCCAGATAGGCAAACTTGCCCGGGTCGTGGATAAAGACCTTCGCCCCCTGGGCAGCGAGGTTGGCTACCTCAGCATCAACATCATCCACGTAGAAGCCAATGTGGTGCAAGCCTTCTCCCCACGTATCGAGGAAGCGCGACTGGAATATCCTGCCTTCGGTGCACTGGACAAGCTCAATCTGCACTGTGTCGATATAGGCAAAAGCCATTCGAATTTTCCAGGGTCGCCCCTTAACATCCAGCCCGCCGTTTTCGCGGTAAGTCCAGGGTCCGATACCATAGAGTCGACTCCACGCTTCAACCACTTTACCAATATCCCTCACCGTATAGCTGATGTGGTCAATGGTTTTGGGCTGAAATTGGTGAATCTCAGGGCTTGCCATTAAGCCTCCTTTACACTTGGTTGTTTAGCAACTCCCCAGGCAGAAAGCCGAATGTGTCATTGCGAGCGTAGCGAAGCAATCTCTGAAGCAGACCACAAATTATCAGTCGAGATGGATTGCTTCGGGGCTTTGCCCCTCGCAATGACAGAGTGTTTACGAACACTCTCCTTAATAGATTACTCAATCCTCTTTCCGATGAGTCGATAGAAAGCTTCCTGGTATCTTTTGCTGATGCTCTCAACGACGTCCGGGGGCAGCGTGGGAGCAGGTGGTTCTTTATTCCATCCAGATGCCACCAACCAGTCGCGCAGTGGCTGCTTATCATAGCTGGGCTGGGGCTGCCCTACTTTATACCGCTTAATGTCCCAGAAGCGACTTGAATCCGGAGTGAGCAGCTCGTCGATGAGGATGAGCTTGCCGTTGTCCAGCCCGAACTCAAACTTGGTATCGGCAATGATAATGCCTCTGGCTCTGGCATACTCTCGGGCATAGGCGTAGATTTCCAGGCTGGTCTCCCTGAGTTCCTCAGCCAGCTTTTCGCCCACGAGCTTCTTCATCTCTGATGTGGTCAGGGGCTGGTCATGCCCCGTTTCCGCCTTGGTGGTGGGGGTGAAGAGGGGTTGGGGCAGTTCCGGGCTTTCCTGGAGTCCGGGGGGCATCTTCATGCCGTTGATTGTGCCCGACTGTTTATACTCTGCCCAGGCTGACCCGGAAAGGTAGCCGCGCACCACGCACTCCACAGGGATACGCTCGGCTTTTTTGACCACCATCGCCCGCCCGGAAAGAAATGAAGGATAAGCAAAGCGGCTTTTGGCAGGCAGGTATGAATCAAGGCAGCGCACATCATCAACTGCCTCTATCAGATGGTTCGGCACGAGGCTGGCTGTCTTCTTAAACCAGAAAGCGGAAAGCTGATTCAGTATCTTTCCCTTATTTGGTATGCCGTTGGGCAGGACAATGTCAAAAGCCGAGATGCGGTCGGTGGCGATGATAAGCAGTTGTTTGCCCAAATCATAGGTATCACGCACCTTGCCCCGGATAAATAGTTGTAATGGCAAATCCGCCTGCATCAAGACGTTGCTGGCCATTTTCACCCCTATCTCAATAAAGCTCTCGAGATTATCATGCGCTGGACTTCTGATGTCCCCTCGTAAATCTCGGTCAGCTTGGCGTCGCGGAAGTAGCGCTGCATGGGAGAGTCCATCATGTAGCCATAGCCGCCAAAGATTTGAATGCCCTGCGTCGATGCCTTCATGGCTAGTTCGCTGGCGAGCAGTTTTGCCATAGCTGCTTCCTTGGTGAAGGTCTGTCCCTGGTCGGCTAACCAGGCCGCCCGGTAGTTGAGCAGTCGAGCGGCGTCAAGCTGGGTTGCCATATCCGCCAGCATCCAGGCAATCGCCTGATTCTTGCCGATGGGAGTGCCAAACTGGACTCTCGTCTTGGCATATTCCGTCGACTTTTCCAGAACTGCCTGGGCGATGCCAATCGCCTGAGCGGCAATGCCCAGTCGGCCGTGGTCAAGGGTGCTCAAGCATATCTTCATGCCCTGTCCTTCTTCTCCCAGACGATTGGCTGCGGGGACACGGCAGTCTTCAAAGATAAGTTCGGCAGCAGTGCCGCCATGCATACCTAGCTTGTTAAACTTCTTGCCTTTGGTGAACCCATTAGCACCCTTTTCCACAATAAAGGCAGTCATGCTGCGTTTTCCCAACGACGGCACATTGGCAAAAATAACTGCGATATCGCAGACATCACCGTTGGTGATGAATATCTTCGTGCCATTAAGAATATAGTAATTGCCATCCCTGACCGCAGTGGTCTGGATGGCACTGATATCGCTGCCGGCTTCCGCTTCCGTTATAGCGAAGGCACCTATCTTCTCTCCCTTTGCCAGAGGCGGCAGGTATTTTTGTCTCTGCTCTTCAGTCCCGTAGAAATAGATTGGCTCGCTGCAAAGAGCAAGGTGCGCATCGAGAATGTCGCAGGTAGAAGCGCAGGCTCGAGCCAGTTCTTCCATAACGATGACCAGAGCCAGAGTGCTGGCATCGCCGCCGCCATACTTGCTGGGAATGGTCATGCCGGTTAACCCCAGCTCCGCTATCATCTTGAAGTTGTCCCTGGCAAATTCCTGTGCCTGGTCGAGCTTATCGGCTGCCGGAGCCAGTTTGTTATTGGCAAAGTCTCTCACCGTAGTCTGCAGCATTTTCAGGTCGTCACTGAGTATAAAGTCCATTTATTCCTCCTACAAAATTTTAGCCAGTCTATTTAGTCTGAGGTTTGATGCCGCAGAGCCGCTTCGCAGCCTCTTTCATCCCCTCGATATTGCTCAGTCGGTTAATCATAATTTGCTGTGCCATGGGTGAGCCAGCACCGTGCATGGATTCGGTCAGATAGCCCACTGCGCCTGTGCCCATGGTGATGTTCTCAATCAGGCGCAGGACGCGAATGCGATTTTCCGGCGGAATTCCATCAACACCCTTGAGATATTTAGCCACCAGCTCGCCTATCTTCGGGTTCTTCAGGTCTTTTTCCGAAGGCAGGGTAACCAGCGAGCCGCCAGCCAGTTCGTGGGCAAGCTTGGCTATCTCGTAGGGGAACTGGGTAACATTGTATTTAGAGACGTTCGCCAGCAGCGGGTTGACATAATAGGTTCCCGATGGCTCCTTATGCCCTTCATAGGCACAGGCGAGGCTGCCGCTCATCATGGTCTCGTTAAGCTGAATCATCCGGTTGATTTTATCCCGGATATGGGAGGCATTGGCTGTGCCCTGATATTCTGCCAGTAGCTGGCAGGCGCCGATAAGCACGCTGCCCACGCCAGACTTGCAGGCATAGCTCTGGCGGTGATAGGAAGCGAATTTCTCCACCAGGTCTCCAGCAAACTCCCATTCCTTATACATGAACACCCGCTCCCAGGGGACGAAGACGTCGTTGAAGACGACCATGCACTCCTGTCCACCGTAGTAGAGGTTGCCCATGTCTATATCGCCACCCTCCGCCTTCCGCGTATCGCAGGACTGCCGACCATAGATGTAGATGATTCCCTTGCTATCGCTGGGCACGGCGAAGGAGATGGCATAGTCCTTGTCTTCCTGGCGCATGGCTCGGGTGGGCATACAGATGATTTCATGGGAGTTTACCGCCCCGGTCTGATGCAGCTTTGCCCCGCGTACCACAATGCCGTCTGGTTTTTCCTGTACCACGTGCATATACTGGTCAGGGTCGGCCATTTCGGCGGGGCGCAGACTTCTGTCGCCCTTGGCATCAGTCATGGCGCCGTCACAGACCAGGTCTTCATCCTGCACATACCGCAGGAATTTTAGGAACCGCTTGTTATATTCCGTGCCATATTTCTTATCGATGTCATAGGTAACGATGGACAAAGCGTTGAGGGCATCCATACCCACGCAGCGCTGGAAGCAGGAGCCGGTGTACATGCCGAGCATGCGCCCCATTTTCGATTTATTGACCAGGTCTTCAATGCTCTGATGAATGTGGGTGAAGCGGTTTATCTCCTTGCCGCTGAGGTGAGAGGTAGCTCGCATCAGCGGTCCGGCAACCTCATAGGTGGCGGCGACACAATTGATTGTTGGGCGGATGATGGGATTATCCACCAGGTTGGTGACCCGCTCACCAAACATATAGAGCTCAAACTTCATCTGTCTTAAACTGTCAATATATTCCTTCGGCGTCTTCATCTCTTATTTCTCTTACTTCTCCATAGTTCTCATGGAAAAACGTTAAATTGATTTGGGAGCCAGCCCGCTAGTTTCAACCCTGTTGACCTTCCCCCTCCACTGCGTTTCTGTCAGCCCCAGACGCTTGAAAATATCATCAACAAAACGCAGGTAGTATTGCTCATTGAAGAGTGGCTCCAGTTCCTCTGGTTTCAGAACAGCAGTTACCTCGTCGTCTACCTTGAGCATGTTCAGAAAGCCCTTGTTCCTCTCCCACGCCTTCACGGCGTTGCGCTGCACCAGCTCGTAGGCTTTCTGCCGGCTCATCCCTTTATCGATAAGTGCGAGCATGACCCGCTGCGAGAAAATCAGCCCTTTGGTGAGGTCGAGGTTCTTCTTCATCCGCTGCGGGTAGACTCTCAGCTCTCTGATTATCTCGGTGAAGAGGGCGAGGCAGTAGTCCAGAGCCAGGCAGGAGTCGGGCAGGATGATTCTTTCTGTGGAGGAGTGGCTGATATCCCGTTCGTGCCACAGGGCGATGTTCTCCATTGAGGTGAGGGCATAGCCCCGAATCAGCCTCGCCAGGCCGCAGATTCTCTCGCAGAGTTCCGGGTTGCGTTTGTGCGGCATGGCAGAGGAGCCGGTCTGTCCGGCGCTGAATGGCTCCTCCGCCTCCCTGGTCTCCGTCTGTTGCAGGGCTCTGATTTCTGTGGAGAACTTCTCCAGGGAGCTGGCGATAATCGCCAGGGTGGTGACAAACTGGGCGTGGCGGTCGCGCTGGATAATCTGGTTTGATATCGGAGCCGGCACGAGGCTTAGTCTGGCGCAGGCTCTCTGTTCTACTTCGGGTGAGAGCGTGGCGTAGGTGCCTACCGCTCCCGAAATCTTGCCCACGGCGATGGTTTTTCTAGCTTCAGCCAGTCTCTGCCGGTTGCGCCGCATCTCCTCGACCCATATTGCCAGCTTCAAGCCAAAGGAAATCGGTTCAGCGTGAACGCCGTGGGTGCGACCAATCATGGCGGTATATTTGTGTTCCATAGCTTTTTCCGCCAGGATGCTAATCAGGTCTTTGATATCGTGATTCAGTATCTCGCTTGCCTCTACGAGCTGCAGGCTGAGGGCAGTATCCATAACATCAGATGAGGTGAGACCCAGGTGGATGAATCGTGATTCGCTGCCCAGGCTTTCCGCTACTGCGCCGAGAAAGGCGGTCATATCGTGGTGGGTCTCTTTGAGAATCTCTTCCATGCGCTTGAAGTTACACCGCGCCAGCTTTATCTTGGGTATAGCTTCTCTGGGAACGACGCCCACCTCAGACCAGGCATCGCAAACGGCAATCTCCACCTCGAGCCATTTGGCAAACTTGTTTTCGTCCGACCAGACCTTTTTCATCTCTGGCCGGGAATATCGCTCTATCATTTGCTTTCCCCTTGCAGTTCACTTCTGTATTTTTCGTAAGCGCTTCGTATTTTATCATATTTCAGTCCCAGGATTTCAGCGGCAAGGTAGGCAGCATTCTTCGCCCCTGCTGCCCCCACCGCCACCGCCGCCACTGGTATGCCGGCCGGCATCTGCACGATGGAGTAAAGGGCATCAACGCCCTTGAGTTCGCTGGTGGGCAGTGGCACGCCGATAACAGGCAGGGTGGTCCAGCTAGCCAGGACGCCGGGCAGGTGCGCCGCTCCACCCGCGGCGGCAATGATGACTTCAATGCCTTTGCTTCTGGCGTTAAGCCCGAACTGGCGAGCTTTTTCCGGGGTGCGGTGGGCGGAGATTACGGCGACTTCATAGTCGATGCCGAGAGCCTTGAGCGTATCGAGCGTCGGCTGTACTGCCTCGGTGTCTGATTTGGAACCCATAATGACGGCGACTAATGGCATATAGCTACCTCCCCTTTAATCGTTTATTTGTGAGATGAGTGGGAAAATTATTAAAGGGGCACAAAACCCCTTCAATTATAATGGATAGCTTCGTTTTATTTAATTAGAGCAATGTCCTTGCGGTAATGGCAGCCCTGAAACTGAATTCGAGGGATATTATTATAGACCTTTTCTCTAGCTTCTTCGATAGTCTTGCCGGTAGCGACGACGGTGAGCACACGCCCGCCGTTGGTCAATATCTGCCCCCAGCCTGATTTTGTCCCTGCATGGAATACCTGAATATCCTTGTCTATATCCCCCAGTCCGGTGATAGGAAAGCCCGTCGTGTAATTGCCGGGGTATCCACCCGACGCCATGACCACACCCACGCAGGCATCGCTGCTCCATTCAATATTTATTTCGTCGAGCCTGTTGTTAATGACGGCAAGGCATATATCCACCAGGTCGGTTTTCAGCAAAGGCAGGACAACCTGCGTTTCCGGGTCGCCAAAGCGGGCGTTGAACTCCAGCACCTTGGGACCTTCACTGGTAATCATCAGTCCGCCGTAGAGCACGCCCTTATAGGGACTGCCCTCTTTTGCCATGGCTGCCACGGTGGGCTTCAGGATTTTTTCTGCTACCTCTTTATATAGCTGCGGTGTGGCGAAATGGGGCGGACTGTAGCTGCCCATACCGCCGGTATTGGGTCCTTTGTCATTATCGTACACCCTTTTGTAGTCACAGGCAGCCGCCATGGGCACCACGGTCTTGCCATCGGTGAAGGCGAAGGAGCTCATCTCCTTGCCGGTCAGATGCTCCTCAATTACCACCTTGTCGCCCGCCGCGCCGAGTGTTTTCACTTCCATGAAGTTGGCGAGGGCTTCCAGGGCGTGCGGAATGGTCTCGGCAATGACCACCCCTTTGCCGGCTGCCAGGCCATTGGCTTTTATCACGATGGGCGGCGCTCGCTTTTTAAGGTACGCTTTTGCCCGGGCGTAGTCGGTGAAGCTGGCGCTGCGAGCGCAGGGGATATGATATTTTTGCATCAGCCGTTTGGCAAACACCTTGCTCGACTCGATAAGTGCTGCGTCTTTGGTCGGTCCGAAGATGGGAATGCCGATTTTCTGAAAACGGTCGACGATACCCTCTGCCAGCGGCGCTTCGGGTCCCACGATGACTAGCTCAATACCTTTATCTTGAGCCGCTTTCGCCAGCGCGACTATATCCGTGGCTTTGATGTCCAGGTTCTGCGCAAGCTGTGCCGTGCCGGCATTGCCCGGCGCCACATAGAGCTCTTCAGCGTTGGGGCTTTGCGCCAGCTTCCAGACGATGGCGTGTTCTCTAGCGCCGCCCCCAATAACTAGGATTTTCAGCTTAGCCTCCTGACCGCTTAGCTCTTCCTGCCTTGGGCTTATCTTCGCTGACAAAGCTTACCAGTTGCTCCCAATCTATGTTTCCATCGGAGAAGCAGAAGTCCTTGATGAACTCCGCGGTGAATCTATTTATAGCAGCGTCCCATGTGGAGATATATTCTCGTTTATACTTGGCGGGTGTGTCTTTCATGAGGGTTATTAGTCTGAGATAGAAGTCTTTATCGCCTGTAATTTCAGCCCAAAAAGCCTGCCCGGAAAGGTCCCGGTAGCTGCGGTCTTTAGTCGGTTCAGTTTTCAGACGGCCATAAGCATGTCCTAATATTGGGTCGAATTGTTTGTGCAGTTTATAAAGACGACTGCGAACAGCATTAAATTCCTGGGATTGGCGCTTTTTCTGGCTGGCGTTGTAGATATTCGGCCCAGACTTGAGAGCAATAGCGGTGATGCGCTCGCCGGTTTCAATTACGAAATCTACGCCTTCTGCATCCGATACTTTACCACCCGAAGCTATTCTGGCAATGGGTTCAAAAAAAGCATCACCAAATATCGTTTCATCTGAAGCATTCGTGTACGACTTCATCAGTTCTTCGACTATTTCCGATGCGTTCTGATTGCCATAGACCTTTAAAAGGTATGGATTTAAGTTCCGAAGTGATTTTCTCAGATTAAACTCGCGCAGTATATGCAACTTTATCTTAAAAAAGTCCTCAAGGCAATCCGCCAACAACTCTTCTAGTTCTTTATCTGATACTAAATTTGGCATTGTCATACACTATTTACCGTTTTAGTATTCCTAGAGATTCCTCCATAGTCTTATAGTCCCTTTTCTTTCCTAGAAGTTTCTTGACGAGACTGATTTCAACAAAATACATTTTATCGGCGACTTCGTGGAAGGTGCCCGCCAGTAATTCTTGGTACTTGCCTCTGTCCTCATTTGCTGCAACCAAAAAGATATGACTATTCCATAGGTCAAAGGCTTCTTTCAGTTTTGCCATTGCGTGATAAATATCGCCTCCCACCTGAACTTCGAATACATATGTGGGAACAGAGCGTTCTACTCTCCGCCAAACAACATCAAGGCGGGTACTTTCGAGCGGGTATTCCTTATCACCGATATAGCCCTGGATACGTCCAATTTCAATAAGGTCTGATATTACATCATTATGGCTAACACTTTCAGCCTTGTCAGGAGTGGTAGATTCAACCAGAGTAGCAGCTTCAGCTTCTGTAATAGGTTGCAATCCTAATGCGATTCTTGCGGCATTAACTTCCTCAACTGGGTAGCATTGGAAAACCATTCTGGTAATTAATTGCAGCTCATGAGAAGTATATCTATCAGTTCGCCACAAATTCGGGGGAAGGCAAGATTCGATGTCAAACTCAAACCTGAGTGGCCAAATAACTTCTTTTTTCCTTATCTCTTCTGGCCAAAGCGGAATCGTCTGTTTGAATTTAGTTGCCACACGTCCGAAGCCAACTATACCATGCACTGGTTTGGATACGTAGAAAAGCAAGCCATCGCCTTCTCGGAGCATACTCCACAAGGCGCTGAGTTCACGGAAATCCCTTAGCCCCCAAATGTTATGGGTTTCAAAAGCTACCTTCCAGTTTTTCTCTGTCCCAACCACGAGCCAGAATTGTTGCATTGGTTATTACTCCCACTCAATGGTTGCTGGGGGCTTGGAGGTAATATCATAGACCACGCGGTTGACGTCGGGCACTTCGTTCACAATGCGGTTGGAAATTCGCGCCAGCACATCATAGGGCAGGCGCGCCCAGTCGGCGGTCATGGCGTCCTCGCTGTTTACGGCGCGGATAGCCACCAGGTAGCCGTAGGTGCGGAAGTCGCCCATCACGCCCACAGACTTCACATCGGTCAGTATGGCAAAGGACTGCCAGAGCTGGCGGTAGAGCTTCGCCTTCTTAATCTCGTTCATCACAACCCAGTCGGCGCTGCGCAGTATCTCTAGCTTTTCCTTTGTTACCTCGCCGATGATGCGGATGGCTAAGCCCGGTCCCGGGAAGGGCTGACGCCACACCATTTCCTCGGGCAGACCCAGCTCCAGCCCCACCTGCCGCACCTCGTCCTTAAAGAGGAAACGCAGCGGCTCGAGCAGCTTGAGCGTCATCTTCGCCGGCAGCCCGCCGACATTATGGTGCGTCTTTATCTTGGCGGAGGCTTTGCTCCCCGAAGAGGCGCTTTCGATGACATCCGGGTAAAGGGTGCCCTGCGCCAGAAAATCGACTTTACCTATCTTCTGCGCTTCTTCTTCAAATACCTTGATAAACTCCCCGCCGATAATCTTGCGCTTCATCTCCGGGTCGGTAACGCCCTTCAGGCGGTTGAGGAATCTTTCACTGGCATCGACATAGATGATGTTCATGCCCATATTGAGTCGAAAGACGTTGAAAGTCCTCTCGACTTCCTCACGGCGTAGCAAGCCATTATTAACGTAGATGCAGGTAAGCTGGTCGCCGATGGCGCGGTGAATCAGTATCGCCACCACTGATGAGTCAATGCCGCCGGACAGGGCACAGATAGCCCTGCCTTTGCCCACCTGCTCTTTGATTTTGGCGATACTTTCAGCGATGAAGTTGCCCATCGTCCAGTTCCCCGTGCAGGCGCATATCCTGTAGATGAAGTTCTTCAGGATGGTCTTTCCTTCCGGCGTGTGGACGACTTCCGGATGGAACTGCAAGCCAAAGACGTTCTTATCGTTGCCCATAACGGCAAGGGGTGAGTTTTCCGTGTAGGCGAGGGCGCTGAAGCCGGACGGCATCTTTTCAATCTGGTCGCCGTGGCTCATCCATACCGGCGTTTGCGGGGGTAAATCGGCGAACAGTGGGGAATCGATATTACTTATATGAAGAACGGCGTGTCCATATTCATGCTTTGTCCCCGGTGATACCTTCCCGCCGAGCTGATGGGTGATGAGCTGCATCCCGTAACAGATGCCCAGCACGGGCAGGCGGCTTTCATAGATATAGGCTGGCGCCAGAGGTGCGCCTGCGGCATAAACGCTGGCGGGACCGCCGGAGAGAATAAATCCTCTCGGATTCAGCGGGGCAATCTTCTCCCAGGGGGTATCATGAGGGACAAGCTCGCAATAGACGTGGCACTCGCGCACACGGCGGGCAATGAGCATGCTGTACTGCGAACCAAAGTCGATAACGATTATTGACTCGCGCTTAGCGGGGGGCGCCGCTTCCTTGGCAGCGACTGGTGCCCCGCTTATCCCCTTGGCGATTTCCAGATAGGTGGAGACCTCAATATCGCCGCTGGTGGCAACGCGATGGCTTTCTTCAGGGATGGGGTTGGTCTTTTCTTCTTTCGTATCCATTTATCAAAGATTATCATTATGCTATACTACCGTCAAGGACAAAATTACGCTGGTTCTGCCCGGTTGTGATTGATGCCAAAGAGTGGTGGTTGTTAGAAGGGGGCGCAGCCCCCTTCTACTATTTTCCCCTTCCCCTGGCAGGGGAAGGGGTAAGGGGATAGAGTCATACATAAATATCACCCGAAAAGAGCGGAACCATTACGCTCACTTGCACAGTCAATGTTAAGTATGCAGTTGGACATCAAAGAGCAGATTGAAAAAGGCATTGCCATTCTCAAGCAGGGGGGTCTGGTTGCCTTTCCCACCGATACCGTCTATGGACTGGGTGCCTGTGCCTATATTCCGAAGGCAGTAGAGCGGGTCTATCAGGTGAAGGGGCGCCTGAAAGATATGGCGCTCCCCCTGCTGGTGGCAAATAACACGCAGATAAGTGAGGTTGCCGAAAATATACCGCTGGTTGCCTGGCTTCTCATCCGCAGGTTTCTGCCCGGCGCTCTAACGCTCGTTTTGCCTAAATCCAAATCAGTCCCTGATGTTGTT
>CAZHRL010000005.1:0-14249 GCA_964534815.1 uncultured Dehalococcoidales bacterium
TGGTCACTGTCGCACCGAACTGCTCAATCTGCTGCTTCAAGACAGAAACAATATCTTGCCCTCTTGATGCCATCTCATTACCTCCCCATCGCTTACGCTAATGAACCAATCGGCAACACCTTACCTTATGAGTTTTGCTGGCTTATTTCTCCACGCCAGCTAATTCTTTCTTTAATGCCAGCAATTTGCTGCGCGTGCTGCCATCAAGCAGCTTGCCCCCGACCCTGACGATGAGACCACCCACCAGATTAGAATCGACACTTACCTCAAGCACTATCTTCTTACCGATGATGTTACCCAGACGCTGCTCTAAACCGAGCCTATCTTCCTCCTCGAGCGGGATAGCCGTAATCGCCTCGGCATGCTCAATGCCGCGATGACTGTCCAGCAGCCGGTGATACTCTTCGACAACCTCGCCTGCCATGCCCAGCCTGCCCCTGCTGACCAGCAGGTAAACCAGATTCAGCGCCAGAGGGTTGACCGCGCCCAGCCGCTCTTGAATCAGTTTAGCTTTATCCTCAAAACGGAACTTGGGGCTTCCCAACAGGGTGGCAAATGCTGCATCCCCGCTGAGACTGGTAATCTTTTTCAGGTCAGACTGCCACCTGTCCAGCTCATCCCTCTCAAGCGCAATCTTAAACACCGCCTGCGCATAGCGCCTGGCGTAAGCTCTTCTTGCCAACCTTTAGTCCTTCTTCAGAGTGCTTTCCTCCAGCACCTTTTCGATAATCTCGCGATGTGCCTTCTTGTCCAGTGAGCGGTCGATAACCTTCTCTGCTGCCATGATGGTCAGGTCAGCGAACTCTTTGCGCAGCTCAGTGATGGCTTCATCCCGTTCTCGCTGGATTTCCAGCCGTGCCCGGTCGATAAGAGCTTCTGCTGTCTGCCTGGCCTCTTCCTGTGCCTTCTGGTTAAGTTTCTCGCCGGTGCGCAGCGCTTTAGCGATGATTTCCTGCCCTTCCTTGCTGGCGGTGTTAATCCGGCTCTCTGCCTCTTGCTCGGCACGGGCAGCCTGCTCCTTTATGTATTCCACCTGCTCCATACTCTTTTTAATCTTTTCGGAGCGGGCGTCGAGCATACGCATAATCGGCTTGTAGGCAACGAAATAAAGAAGCACAAACAGGATGATGAAATTCACTATCTGCGCCAGCAGCGTGGGCAGACTTATACCCAGTCCAACCAGACCTTCCATATCTACTCCCCTCTTAAGCTGGCTTCATCAAGAATACCACGGCAACAATCACGCCAACCAGAGAAATTACTCCCAGTATCACCAGAGCAAAAAGAACCGCAATAGACATTGGGATACCATCTTGTCCCATAGTAACCTCCTGTACCCGCTATACAACCATCGCCAGAATGATGGCGATAATCAGAACGTAAATGCCGATGGCTTCAGCGAAGGCAGTGACCAGAATCATATTGGTCATTATAGGACCGCTTGCCTCAGGGTTGCGGGAAAGTCCCTGCAAAGCGGAATAACCAATCAGCCCGATGGCCAGTGCTGGACCCAGCATGCCCAGACCAGCCGCCATCCCTACCGCCAACATCCTCATCACTTCTGGTGTCATTATCTAACCTCCTTCCTATTACCTAATTTTCAGATTTCTCCTCCTCATGATGGTTCCCTTCCTCATGAGAAGTGACCGCAACGGTGAGAAATATCAGTGTTAAGCCGCCGAAGATGAGCGCCTGAACAAAGCCAATGAGTATCTCCAGCCCGTAGAAGGGCAGAGCAAACAGGAGGGGAACAAGAAAGGTCGCCATCAAGAGCAGGATTTCACCTGCCGTCATGTTGCCGAAAAGACGGAAGGTGAAGCTGATGATGCGGATGAACTGGCTCAGGGCTTCGACAAAGCCGATGAACATATTGATGACGCCGGTAAACACCCCGCTGAAGCCGGCGACAATCTTGCCGCTGAAGAGCTGCCGCAAACCCCTGGCGAACTGGCGCACATTGATAAACTTGCCGAGATAGCTGACTCCCAGAGAACGAAGACCGAAGTAGGAAACAAAGAGGAAGGACATGATTGCCAGCGCCAGCGGCATATTGATATCGGTGTTGGCGGCACGCAATAAATGAACCGTCTCACCTTCAGGGTTAATAATCAGTATGGAACCAAAGCCGGGCAGCAGGCTGAGCCAGGCATTGATGATAACGAAGAGGAAGATGGTGGCAACAACGGGGAAGAATCTGCGCCCGTTCCGTTCCCCGGCAACACGCTGGCAGAAGTTGAGGAGCCACTCAAGGGCAAACTCAAGGAAAGCCTGTACTCGGGAAGGGATTATCTTCAACCGCCGTGTAACGGCAAAGGAAAAGCCGACCAGGATGATAACAGTCAGCCAGGCAGCCACAACGCTATTGGTGATGGGAAAGCCGAAGATATGGAAGACAGTTTCAGCCGGGAGATGAGGCTCCGGTCTGGGAACACTCAGCCAGCCTGGCAACATGTCGCCGAACATGTTCCTGCCGAGCGGACCGCTAATGAAACCAATGACGAATAGAACCAGAAGAACAAGTAAAATCCCAATTATCAGCGGAAATGAGAAACCGAAGCAACCACGCTTAGGCACTAGTTTTTCCCTTTACCCTGCTTCCCCGTGATATTAGGAAGTATCATGCGATAAACACCATAAAAAGCGGTGATAACGCCAAGAATTAAGCCAGCAATCACCAGAATGGGCCTGGTATTCAGCCTTTCATCGAGCCAGCGACCACCCCACACCCCCAGGACAAGGCAAATGCCCACATACCACCCCACTCCCAGCAGTCTCAGTGCCCTTTCCCACCGACGCATGCCCCATACCCTCTAAGCATTATATTCCAGTCTAACCGCTTAATTCAAGCAAAGCATAGCGGAAAGGGCATCGTTCTCTAGCCCGACGACACCGCCTTCAATTCAATCGTTAAGATAAATTCTAGGAATGATACTATTCTGATGTCAGCCTTGCCTTCCGCCATTATGCCTATTTCTAGCACTGAAGAGCTAAGTAGATATACTTATCCACAAACAAAGAATGAGAGGAAGGAAAGACATTAAGACAGGCTGGCACAAGCGAAGGTGATTATGTTAGAGGCTACTCCTGGTGGAAAAGCCTGACGAAATCGCCGTCAAATTCCTTCAAGAAAATGTGCATCCCAATAAGGTCGTCAACGGTTATCTTGCCCAGAGTGCGGTACTTACTCAGCTCCGCCTCTGTGAGGTCGGTAACAACCTCAGTCACCTTGCTCTCTTTGACTACTGCCACTATCAGATACTGAGTAGAGCAATTGGAGCAAAATACGGTGAGAAACCAGAGGTCGTCCTGACGGCCAAGGACATCGATATTAGCAACTTTATAGTGCCGCCCGCATTCGTCGCACTTTATCCCCGCCAGTAATCTCTTGATTAAACCGCTATACAAGGCTCAGTCCCCACCCTTCAAGGCGGCAATATGCACCTTTAAGACTTGCGCTTGTCGAAGTCTTCAAAATCGAGAGTGTTAATGAAATCGTAGAAAGCGGACATCTGCCGCCGCATCTCCTCCTCGCTAAGACCCTTCTCCTTACCAACCGCCCCACCCTTTTCCGGCTCTTCGACAACGGGCTTACCGGTCTCCTTGTCCAGCAAAATACAGGCTTTATCCAGCACCGATTCCTCAGCATAAATCGGCGCTTCTACCCTGACGGCTAATGCCAGCGCATCGCTGGGGCGGGAATCCACTTCAATCTGTCTGCCATCAACATCGAGGATAATCTTGGCATAAAAGGTGTCGTTCTTAAGGTCGCTGAGGATGATAGAGTTGATGGACGCCCCGAGAGCATCAATTACCGAACGCAAAAGGTCGTGAGTCAGAGGCCGCGGCACATTAACGCCCTGTAGTTTGACGGCAATGGCATCGGCTTCAGCGGGACCAATCCAGATAGGCAGGTAGCGCTCGGTGTCCTTTTCCTTCAAAATCACCACCCTCTGATAGTTCATGAGACTAACACGAATGCTATCAATAGTCATCTCTTTCATAACTCACCACCCCATTTTCTAAGTGAACAATCTAATCTTACTCCACATCAACAGCACTGTCAATAAAACTTGGGTTGGGGTTCCGTTCGATTTTGGTTGAACGAGGCTTGCTTGAAGAGCCTTGGTGTCATTGCTTCGCTCCGCTCGCAATGACGGTTCTCTATCAACCAAAACAGAGCTTTTACTGGGTTGGTGCTACCTTACAAGAGTCATTAACACGTGGTATAATATATTTGCTTAGTGTTGCCTTAAATTGACCATAAGGAGGGAAGTAAAGCTCATGCACCAAAGCCAAAAGGCTGTCGTCTGGTTCAATGAGGTTAGCAAGAAAGACATACCTCTGGTTGGTGGTAAAGGGGCTAATCTGGGTGAAATGACCAACGCGGGAATACCCGTCCCGCCCGGCTTCATCGTGACCGCCGATGCCTATTCCAGTTTTATCCAGAAAACGGGACTCGATAGCAAAATACGCCAACTGCTTGAGCCGCTGGATGTGGACAACAGCAAGCAGCTTCAGGATGTCTCAACCAAAGTAAAGGAGCTAGTTTTCAAGGCGCCAATGCCTCCGGAAATAGCCGCAGCAATTCGCGATGCCTATCGCAAAATGGGTAAGGGTCTGGTGGCTGTCCGCTCCTCAGCCACAGCGGAAGACCTGCCCGAAGCCTCCTTTGCCGGTCAGCAGCGCACCTTCCTCAACGTTCAGGGTGAGGGGGAAGCCATCTCAGCGGTACAGGGTTGCTGGGCGTCACTTTTTGAAGCAAGAGCCATCTTCTATCGAGTCCAGCATGGCTTTGACCATTTTAAGGTCCGCATCGCTGTCCCCGTGCAGAGGATGGTTCAATCGGAAGCCTCAGGGGTTCGGTTTACCGTAGAACCGGCCACCAGCGACCGGAGCAAGATTACCATTGAAGCCGTCTTCGGGCTGGGTGAAACGATTGTTTCCGGGGATGTCACTCCTGACCACTACGTTGTCAGCAAGGATGGGCTGAAAATTCTCACCAAGGAAGTGAACAAACAAGAGTGGAAACTGGTGAGAAATCCGAAGGGGGCAGGTGAAAACGCCAATGTTAAAGTTGTCCTCACTCCCCAGGAGCAAGCCAGGCAAAAGATAACCGATGAAGACATCATCACGCTGGCGAGGATTGGCAAGCAGCTGGAGGAGCATTACCAGTTCCCGCAGGATATCGAGTGGGCGAAAGAGAACGGCAGGATATATATTGTGCAGACGCGCCCGGTAACAGCCCTCAAGGAGAGAGCCGCTGAAGCTGAACCCGAGATTAGCGGCAAGGTTCTCCTGTCCGGTGCGCCTGCCAGCCCCGGCATAGCCTCTGGTCCGGTGAAGATAGTTACCGACCCCTCCCAGATAGACAAGGTGCTGGAGGGAGATGTTCTGGTAGCGGAGATGACCACCCCTGACTACGTGCCTGCCATGAAGCGAGCCGTAGCCATTGTTACCGACCGTGGTGGCAGAACGGCTCACGCCGCCATTGTCAGCCGGGAGATGGGCATCCCCTGTATTGTCGGAACAGAAAAGGCAACCAAGACTCTGAAAGATGGGCAGATAATTACCGTAGATGGCGCCAACGGTAAGGTCTATGAGGGTAAGATAGAGATTGCCAAGAAAGAAGAGGTTAAAGCCAAGGCAAGGATAAAGACCAAAACCAAGCTCCTGGTCAACCTGGCGCAGCCGGAACTGGTCGACCGGGTGGCTGCACGAGACGTGGATGGCATTGGGCTGCTACGTGCCGAGTTCATGATTGCTCAGATTGGGCAGCATCCCAGCTACGTGATTGAACAGGGCCGGGGACAGGAGTTTGTGGATAAGCTCGCCGCCGGGCTGAGTGCCTTTGCCAAAGCCTTCTATCCCCGTCAGGTAGTTTACCGCACCAACGACTTAAAGACCAACGAATACCGCTCTCTCAAGGGCGGCGAAAAGTACGAAGAGATTGAAGAGAATCCGATGCTCGGCTACCGGGGAGCTTCACGTTATATCCATGACATCGAGACATTCAAGCTGGAACTGGACGCTATAAAAAAGGTCAGGGAGAAATATAACAACCTGTGGGTAATGATTCCTTTTGTGCGGACGGTGAAGGAAATGGCGCGGACGAAGGAAATTATGGAGGCTGAAGGGCTGAAGCGCTCTGAAGACTTCAAGCTGTGGATGATGGTGGAGATACCCTCCAATGTCATCTTGCTGGAGAAGTTCCTGGCTGTCGGTATCGATGGCATATCTATTGGGTCGAATGACCTGACCCAGCTTACTCTGGGCATTGACCGGGATAACCACAAGCTAGCCGAGTCCTTTGACGAACGTGATGAATCCGTCATGACATTACTGGAAAAAGCGATAAAAGTAGCCAAGAGCATGGGAGCCACCTCCTCCATCTGCGGGCAGGCGCCGTCGGTGTACCCGGAGCTCACAGAAAAGCTGGTGGAGTGGGGGATTACTTCGGTTTCCGTCAGTCCGGATATGATTGACATTACCCGAGAGATAATCGCCAAGGCAGAAGCACGACTGAAGACCGAGTGATTCGACAGCTTAATATCCGTCAGCTAACCGAAGAAAAGGAAGAAAGCCTTTCTCCCTTTGCGGTGAAGAGCAAGTATTCGCGGGGGAGACTAAAATACGAAGAGCCTTGCCCAATACGCACTGTCTTCCAGCGTGACCGGGACCGAATTATCCACTCCAAGGCTTTTCGTCGGCTGAAGCACAAGACACAGGTCTTCATTGCTCCGCTGAGCGACCACTACGTAACGCGGCTGACTCACACGCTGGAGGTCGCCCAAATCGCCCGGACGATAAGCCGGGCGCTCAACCTGAATGAAGACCTGACGGAAGCCATTGCCCTGGGACACGACCTGGGGCATACTCCTTTCGGTCACGTGGGGGAGGAGGTGCTGGATGAGCTTTTCTCCAAGGGTTTCAGACATAATGAACAGAGCCTGCGGGTGGTCGACCTTCTGGAGAAGGATGGGCAGGGGCTTAACCTGACCTGGGAGGTGAGAGACGGCATCCTGAACCACTCTAAGACCATGGCTGATGTCATGGGACAGGACCTGGGTAAACCGAGCACGTTCGAAGGACAGGTGTGCAAGATTTCTGATGCCATTGCCTATATCAACCATGATATCGGGGATGCCATCAGAGCGGGCATTATCTCAGAAGGGGACTTACCGCTGGGGGTGGCTATGGTGCTGGGGCTGTCTCATTCGCAGCGCATCAATACCATGGTTTGTGATATTATAGAGTTCTCCTGGGGTGCCCGAGGTACAAACCCCGCCGAGCAGCCGACTATCGGCATGAGCGCCGGGGTGCTGGAGGCAACGAATAATCTGCGCGAATTTCTCTTCAACAGAGTCTACAGCGTGGCTCGCGAGGAGGCTGACAAGGCACGAGAGGTAGTAAGAAAACTGTATAAGTATTTCAATGAGCACCCTGATAAATTGCCACCGGAGTACCAGCTTTACAGCGATGTGGCGGAGCAGCGGGTGGTCGACTATATTGCCGGGATGACTGACCAGTATGCGCTGAGGATGGCAGAGGACATCAAAAAATGGGGGGCTAAAGAGGTGGCGGGAGAGATTAAAAACAAAGTAGGCAAATGCTGGATATCCATAAAAAGCAAGCTCCAAGAAGATAAAGAATTTTGGGGCCCGATTTCTATAACACTCGGAGTTATAGCTTTAGCTAACTCTATTCAATTTAATTCAGTTGCTGATAAAGTTCATGCTATATGTGGAATATTATTCTTATTTATCGGTTTTTGGATAACACCATATAAAAACAGAAAAATTTGGTTACGTATAGCCATACCAGCTGGCTTTACAATTTCTTCTGCCGGCATCCGCATTGGGTCTTTCGCCCTAATTTTAACCGGCGTGATAATGATGGCAATAGGGGCAATAGGACAGATTATACTTCAAAAGCAAGGAAGATGGAAAAAGTAAAGAAAAAAATGCGGAGGAAGTCTAAGAGGGGGCTCACCCCCTCTTAACCAATCTTCCCCCTCTCCTTCAAAGGAGAGGGGGACACAGGGGGTGAGGTGATAGGTAACCAAATGAGCGTTATCGATGAGATAAAACAGAAAACAGATATTGTTGAGGTCATTGGGCAGTACACCAAGCTGACCAAGGCCGGACGCACCTTCAGAGGGCTGTGTCCACTTCACGGCGAGAAGCACCCTTCTTTCTTCGTCTATCCTGAGCAGCAGAGCTGGCACTGCTTCGGCGCCTGCAACACCGGCGGGGATGTCTTCTCCTTCATCATGAAAAAGGAGAATATCGACTTCGGCGAGGTGCTGCGCCTTCTGGCGGACAGGGCGGGAGTTAAAATACCGTCGAAGGCAGAGCCGACTGGTGGTAAAGAGGAAAAGGAAAGGCTGTATCAGGTCAATGATGCTGCCGCACTGTACTTCCAGAACCTGCTCCTGAATTCTTTGGCGGCAGAGAAGGTGCGGAACTATCTTGCCAGCCGCGGCGTGTCTTCAAAAGCCATCCCCGATTTTCAGCTTGGCTACAGTCTGAATAGCTGGGACACCCTCAAGAAATACCTGATGGAGCGAGGCTACACTGAAGAGGAACTGTTGACCGCCGGGCTGATTATAGAGGCAGAAGAAAAAGACAAAACCTTCGACCGCTTCCGCAACAAGCTCATGTTTCCTATCAAGGACAACCGGGGGCACACCATCGGCTTTGGCGCGAGGGTGCTTGATGATTCGCTGCCGAAATATATCAACTCGCCAGTAACGCCCATTTTTGATAAGAGCAGCAGTCTGTATGGCATAGATAAAGCGGCCGCCGCCATCAGAAAACTGGATATGGCAGTCATTGTTGAAGGCTATATGGACACGATTATTGCCCATCAGTATGGTTTCAGCAACGTTATCGCTTCTATGGGGACTTCAGTTACCGAGCAGCAGATGAGGAATCTGAAGAAATTGACCAGAAATGTTACTCTGGCTCTAGACGCTGATGCTGCCGGAGAAGAAGCCATGCTGCGCAGCGTCAGCTATGAAAATATCCTTGAGAATGAGCTAAAAGTTATCGTCCTTCCCCAGGGGAAGGACCCGGATGATGTAATTAAAGAGGACACGAAGAACTGGCAGAGCCTGGTAGATAAGGCTTTACCCGTGGTCGATTTCACCTTCAACATGGTTGCTGCCAAATATGATTTGAATACAGCCCGGGGCAAATCAGCAGCGGCGGACGAACTGCTGCGTATCATCGTGGAGATAAAGGAACCGGTGCGCCAGGCTCACTATCTACAAAAGCTGGCACGTCTGGTCAATGTCAGCGAAAGTCGTCTGGAAGCGGCGATGGGTAAGTTTAAACCCGCTCCAGCAGGACGACCGCTTAAAGAACGGGAGACATTAGCTCGCAAGGCACAGCCAATTCTGTCCAGTCCGCTTGAGGAGCACTACCTTGCCCTATTGCTTCGGCATCCTGAGCTGAAAAACCATACGCAGAAACCATCGCCAGAATACTTCGAAAACAGTGAAAACCGGGAAATTTTCACCACCTGGGAGCACGCTGACAATATATCAGCGCTCAGGGATAAGCTGGATAGCGCCATCTGGGAGCACCTCGATTCCCTAGTCAACAAGAGCCTGCCGACGAACCAGATAGAGCAGAGGTACACCAGTTGCCTCCTCCGCCTGAAGGAGAAGTACCTCCGCAACCTGGAAGCAAAGAGGGGGGAGGTTCTGGCTCTGGAAGCTAAGTCCGGGGGCACCGCCGCTGAACTGGCTAAGCTCAAGGAACAGGGAATCGATGTGAGCGTGCAACTGGGAAAGGTATTCACGGAAAAAAGCCAATTACGTTCGGGGAGGAGGTGAGAAAATGGAAAGGGAGATGGAAAATCTGGAACACATTGAACGTCCTGACGAGAACTCGGCGCACTTCCTGCATGAAGAAGTCCACGAGGAGCTACCTCCAGAGAAAGAACTGGAAGAGATAGAACCTATCGAACCGGATAAAGAGCTAGAGCTTGAACCGGCGGTAGCAGAGATACCACTGGAACAGCTCGAGGAACAGGCGGTTATTGACGACCCGGTGCGCATCTATCTCCATGAGATTGGCCGGGTTAACCTGCTTACCGCTGCGGATGAGAAGGTGCTCGCCAAGAAGATGGAGGAGGGCAAACGCATTAAGGAGATTAAGCAAGGCTTCCAGCAGAAAGAGGGGCGGTCTCCTTCAGCAACGGAAATAATGCTCACTATACTTAAAGAACTGGGCGGAGCGGCTAACTTCATCCATATCCTCCAGAAACACCTCAACATAACACCAAAGGAAGGATTCAAAGAGAGCATCACTGACCCCAGGCTGCGGGAGAACATCGATAATGGGATAAATCCGCAGCTGCCCCAGGCAATCGCCGGTGAGATAGGCAAGATTGTCCCGGAGGTAGAAGAAATCCTTATCAAGCTTTCTACCAACGGCAACCTGTTACCGAAGGAAGTCCTGCACGCCATCGGCGACGATATTACTCTCGCCGATATGGAAAAGCTGGTGACCGGCGAAGCCTTTATCAAGTCCATTCAAAAGCATGAAAAATACCTGAAGGCTTATCTGGACAATATCGAGCGCGAGGCGGAGAAGGCACAGCGGCATCTGATTGAAGCCAACCTGCGCCTGGTGGTGAGCGTCGCCAAGAAGCATATCGGACGGGGCATGCCGCTGCTCGACCTTATTCAGGAGGGGAATATCGGGCTCATCAGAGCCGTGGAGAAGTTTGACCACCATCGCGGCTATAAGTTCAGCACCTATGCCACCTGGTGGATTCGCCAGGCAATCACCCGCGCCATCGCTGACCAGGCACGCACCATCCGTATCCCGGTGCACATGGTCGATACCATCAACAAGCTGCTCAACGTCAGCCGACATCTGGCTCAGGAGTACGGTCGCGAGCCGACCCCCAAAGAAATCGGCGAAGAGATGGACTTGCCCTCGGAGAAGGTCAGAGAGATTGTCAAGGTATCGCAACTGCCCATTTCTCTGGAGTCGCCCATCGGTGAAGAGGAGGACAGCCATCTGGGCGACTTCATAGAAGACCAGAATGCCCTGCCGCCACCGGATGCCGCCTCGAGGCAGCTGCTCAAGGAACAGATTGACCAGGTGCTGCACACCCTCACCCCGCGCGAGCAGCGCGTCCTCCAGCTTAGATTTGGGCTTGAGGATGGGCGAAGCCGCACTCTGGAAGAGGTGGGCAAGGAGTTTAACGTTACCCGGGAGAGAATACGCCAGATTGAAGCTAAGGCGCTACGCAAGCTGCGCCACCCCAGTCGCAGCCGCAGATTAAAGGACTATCTGGAGTAAAATTTAGCTCGTTCTCCGGCAGCCTCTCGTAGCGCGGCCATCAGAAGGCAATGCAGGATAAAGTAAAGCAAGGCAATACAGAGCCAAAAACAAGATTATCACTAACCCCGCTATGAATATGCTTCACTCCCTTCGCGCAATAAAGCCCAGATTCATCAGAGTCGCAGCCAAAGGTATTGCGATTGCCTTTGTTCTGTATGTGACTCTATCAGTATTTGGAGCCATTGCCATCATGGAGATACCCCGCCTGCCACTAAGGGGTTCACCGGATTCTGTTGGTCTCACCTATGAAGATGTTTCCTTTACCAGTCGTGACGATAGGGTAGTGCTCAGGGGTTGGTATATACCTGCTGAAGGAGACTCAGCTCTCATTATTGTACATGGTGGCTTTGAAGACCGGGTTGACGACGTTGTTGACACCTTGCATTTGGCACATGACTTGGTACAAAAGGGATTGAACCTCCTATTGTTTGACCTACGTGGTCGAGGCGAATCAGAGGGTAAGGGGCACGCTCTCTCCAATATTGAGCGCGATATAGGAGGCACCGTCGATTACCTGAAAAATAGGGGGTATTCTGCTAGCCGAATTGGCATCATAGGGTTTTGTTCTGGCGCGGCTTCGGCATGCATCTTCGCCAGCCGCGAGAGCATCGGTAGTCTGGTGCTGAACGGTTGTTTTACCAGTGTGCACAATATGGTCGCCAGACAAGCAGCCCAAAGAAGAATCCCGGAATTCCTTCTGAATTCCTTTGCCTCAGGAGTAGCCCTGGCGGTAAAGGCTATCTATGGCTATCACGCCGTGAATCCAATAGACGTTGTGGCTGAAGTTACCTGCCCCATATTCTTCATACACGAGGAGTATGATGACCTGATTTCGCTAGAGGATACCTATCAGCTCTTTAAGGCATCAGACAACCCGGCAAATATGCTCTGGGAAGTCAGCGGTGCCCGACACAGTGAAGCCTATAAAAAATATCCGTCCGAGTATGTGGAAAGAGTAGCCAATTTCCTTAGCACCACAATGGGGACTACACCTCGCTAAACAAGCCACATAGCAAAGAAACCAAGCTATTAAAGCGAATAGCGTCCTCAATTATGCTAAAATAGCTGGCAGGAGCTTATCCCATGATTCCCAGCAAGTTAGCCGTGCGCAACTTCATGCCCTACCGGGAAAACGTGCCGCCGCTCTCTTTCGATGGCATCCATACCGCCTGCATCTGCGGCGATAACGGCAACGGCAAGTCAGCCCTCATTGACGCCGTGACCTGGGCGCTCTGGGGAAAGACCAGAGCCAAAAATGATGACGACCTCATCCATCAGGGGCAGCCGGAGACGGAAGTGGAGTTCGAGTTCCGCGTCGGGGAGCAGCTCTATCGCATCATCCGCAAGCACGCCAAACCAAAGAGACAGGGGCAATCAGGGCAGAGCAGCCTCGACCTTTTTATCGCCAGCAACGGCGACTTCAAGGTAATCTCTGGCGACAGAATGTCCCAGACGCAGCAGAAGATTATCGATATTCTACACATGGACTACGATACCTTCATCAACAGCGCCTTCCTGCGACAGGGCCACGCCGATGAGTTCACCATGGCAAACCCAGCCAAGCGCAAGGAGGTGCTGACGACTATCCTTGGACTCTCCTTCTACGATGAGCTGGAAGAGCGCGCCAAGGAGCTGGCGAAGCAGCGGGAACTGGAAAAAGAACAGCTTGAAAGCACCATCAAAGAGATTGACGAGGAGCTGAGACAAAAACCAGCTTATGAAGCCGAGTTTGCCCAAGCGCAGAGCGAGCTTGCCCGCGTTGAAGGAGTGCTCAAGGAGCGGGAAGGCAGACTCAATGAACTGAGGCGGGAAAAGGAAAAACTGGAGAACAAAAAGCAGCAACTCGACCAGCTAGAGAGGCACATCAAAGAGGACGAAAGGAGCCTGGCACGCTGGAGCGACCAGGTCAAACAACATCAGTCACGCCTTAAAGAGTATGAAGACTTACTCGCTCGGCGCGCCGATATCGAAACGGGATATGCTCAGCTTAACGAAGCAAAGAGGTTAAATGAGGAGTTATACCAGAAGTCCAGAGTCGTGCGTCAGTTAGAAAGCGACAAGCATAAGCTTGAAAACATTGTTAACCAAGCCGGGCAGGAATTGCTACGAGAACACGCCCTGGCACAAAGAGACATTGAGGAACTGGACAAGCAGACACAGAAGCTGCCACAACTGAAGAATGAGCTACAGCAGCTTCAGACACAATCATCTCAACTTGCCGGGCGGGAAGAAGCGCTGCGACAGAAAAAACAGGCTAATCAGGAACTGAGAGCGAAGGTCAATTATTCGGAATCGAACCTAAAGCAACTGGAAGGAGATATTGGAGAACTGGAAGAAAAGCTCCGTCTCCTGTTGCATCAGGAGGACACCAAATGCCCCCTCTGCGAGACAGACGTTGGCGCCGAGGGTCTGAAGCTCATCGAGGAGAAATACACCGCCGATAGACAGAACAAAAATGAATTGCTCCAGTCGACTCAGGCGGAGTTGGGGCGCAAGAAGACGGCGCTGGAAATATCAGAAAAAGAAGCAACCCAGCTTGAAGCAAAGCTGAATGAGGATAGGGGAAAAATACAGGGCAGGCTCAGCATCATCAATCAGTCGGTGGCGGAAGCCGAGGAAGCGAACCGGAAGCTGGCTGAGGAACGAGTCAGGCTGGCGGAAATCGAAGAGCGTCTTGCCCGGCATGCCTATGCTGCCAGTGAGCAGAAAGCTTTAGGCAAAATCGAAAGTGAATTAGCTACAATCGAATACAACCCGCAGCAGCACGAAGAGGTGCGCCTGCGCCTGACCAATCTGGAGAAATACGAAGGACTAAGGCAAAAGCTGGAAGAGGTGGATAAGCTTATTATTCAGGAAAAAGAGGCTCTCTCGCAAGCGGAGGAAGCCATT
>CAZHRL010000006.1:0-13864 GCA_964534815.1 uncultured Dehalococcoidales bacterium
ATGTCCGGCGCTGGGCTATCGGCGAATTAACACTGACCTCAGCATATCCCATCCCAGACTCCGTGAGGCAACTTTATTTCAGAGCCAGGGAAAACATTATAGAGTTGAAGGCGCAGGACCCGCCGCCCAAATGCATCGCTTAGCCTTCTTTTTCAGGTTCAGGGCTTTTTTCTGCTTCTGGTTCAGGTGCTGGTGTCGGTGCCGTTTCTTTCTCCAGCTCTTTCCCGATTAGCTCTTTCTCGACTCGCCTTTCCTTAAGGCGAGAAGCCTTGGTACTGAGTCCGCGCAGGTAGTAGAGCTTGGCGCGGCGGACTTTGCCGTGTCGTAATACTGTTACCTTCTCGATAAGGGGGGAGTTGAAGGGAAAGGTGCGCTCCACGCCAACACCCTGGACGACGCGTCTTACGGTGAAGTTGCCGCCACTGGCATTCCGCTGGATTTTGATGACCACCCCCTGGAACGCCTGAATACGCTCCTTTTCGCCTTCCAGAATCCTGATGCTGACCTTTACCAGGTCGCCCGGGGAGAGCTCCGGGATATTGGGGTTTTTCTTCACTTCAATTAATGATGCCAAGTTCATATTAAGACTCCTGGTGTTAGATTATTTGAGACAAAAGCGAGGTTTAATGAGACGGCTCTACTAATGTCCGAAGATAAACTATACCTTAATTTGGCAAATTAATCAAGCGGGGGTGTTTCCCCTTTCAGCCTTTCGATTAATTCCCTTTCTTCCGGGGAGAGGTCGGCTCTGTCCAGCAGTTCGGGGCGGCGTTTCAGCGTGCGCAAGATAGACTGCTCCCGTCGCCACCTGGCAATCTGGGCATGGTTTCCGGAAAGGAGAACCTCGGGCACTCCCCAGCCACGGAAGACCTCGGGACGGGTATACTGCGGATATTCCAGCAGCCCGCTGACGTGGGAATCTTCCCGCGCTGATTCCTCAGAGCCGAGGACGCCGGGCAGCAGCCTGACCACGGCGTCGATGACCACCATGGCTGCCAGTTCGCCGCCGCTGAGCACATAGTCGCCGATGCTGATTTCATTGGTTGCCAGATGTTCGCGCACCCGCTCATCGAACCCCTCGTAATGGCCGCAAATGAGGAAGAGAGAGCTGTATTGCGCCAGTTCGAAGGCGACTTTCTGAGTGAAGAGGCGACCCTGCGGCGTCAGCAGGATGATGGGTATCTGGCATTCCGCTTCTTTCTGCTCGAGGCTCGCCTTAACCGATTCCACCGCTTCGAAGAGCGGTTCTGGCTTGAGTACCATGCCGGAACCACCACCATAGGAAGCGTCATCGACGGTGTGGTGTTTATCGTGGGTGTAGTCACGAATATTGTGTACCTGAACTTCGACCAGCTTCTGCTCAACGGCACGTTTGAAGATGCTGATATTGAAGGGAATTTCAAACATCTGGGGGAAGAGGGTAAAGACGTGGATTTGCACGGGCTACTTCCTCTCGATATCGGGGATGTTGTGCTCCGTTACCTTTCCGGTGAGAATCTCCACGGCGTGAGGGATTGCCGTCAGGATTACCTCAAGGCACTCCCTGACTCCCCTGGGGCTGCCCGGCAGGTTGACGATGAGGCACTTGTTCCGGCTGCCCGCTACGGCTCGGCTCAGTATGGCGAAGGGCGTCTTCTCAAAGGTCCTGGCTCTCATGGCTTCGGTAAGCCCGGGGGTGACCTTGTGCAGTATGGAGAGCATTGCTTCCGGGGTAACATCGCGGGGTCCCAGTCCCGTGCCGCCCGTGGTTAGAATGACGTCTACCTCACCGCTATCTGCCCACTGACTGAGCTTACCCGCGATAATAGCCACTTCGTCCGGGACGATGTCATACTTGACCACCTTGCAGTCGAGTGTCGTCAGGGTATCCCTGATGACCTGACTGCTCCTGTCTACACGCTCGCCGCACGAGCCCTTATCGCTGATGGTGAGTATGCCCACAGTAAACATGATACTTTCTTCCTCGAGTTGTATTTTACCACAGTCGGCGTCAGCGCAAAAATTTTTAGGAAAATAATCGAAAAGGTATTGACAAAAAGGGAACATTGTGTTATAGATTGGAGCATAGTGGTAAATAGTGGGGAAAAGTGGTAAAAGGCGGGATAAATGTTTTTTGGCGAGTTCGAGTATAAGCTTGACGAGAAGGGCAGAGTCTTAATCCCGCCCGAATTCCGCGACGCTCTGAAGAGCGGGTTAGTTTTGATGCCGGGGTTAGAAAAATGCATCGCCGCCTATCCCTTAGCGGAGTGGAAAAAGATAGCGGCGTCTCTTAATACCGGTTCGCTGACGCCGATTAAGTTTAGAAGGCTGAGTCGGGCGCTTTTTGCCGCTGCCTTCAGTCGCCAAATCGATGGGCAGGGCAGGATAGCCTTGCCTGCTCCGCTGCGAGAGTATGCTGGGATTGGTGAAGAGGTGGTTATTGCCGGCGTCAATACCCATCTTGAAATCTGGGACAAGAAACAATGGGAATCTGAGAAAGCACTTAGCCAGGAACAGGCGTGGCAGATTATCGAGACATTGGAGAGACATTGAGGAGAGTAGAGATGTCGGCGTCTACTCACATCCCGGTGTTATCCCGGGAGGCCCTTGAGGCACTCGCTGTTCAGGCGGGAGGTCGTTACATCGATTGTACTCTGGGGGGCGGGGGCCATGCTGTGGCTATTCTGGAGCGGAGCTCACCCGGGGGACAATTGCTGGGTATAGATGCCGACCCGCAAGCCATCAGGATAGCGGAGGAAAACCTTAAAGCTTACCGTAACTCTGCCCTCATCGTTAACGACAACTTCGTTAATCTGCAAGCCATCTGTGCCAGATATAACTTCTATCCTGTCCACGGCATTTTGTTCGACCTGGGGCTTTCTTCTCTGCAGGTCAACGGAGATGGACGAGGTTTCAGTTTTCAGCACGATGCCCCTCTGGATATGCGCTTCAACCCTAGTCAAGACCTGACTGCGGCAGATATTGTTAACACCTACTCGGAGGTGAAGCTGGCTCACCTGATAAAAGCCTATGGGGAAGAGAGCTACTACCGGCAGATAGCGCGGCGTATTGTCCAGGAACGCCCGATAAAGTCCAGCCTGCAACTGGCGCGACTCATTGAGCGGGTGGTGGGGAGAAGGGGCAAAATTCACCTGGCAACTAAAACCTTCCAGGCGTTGCGCATCGCTGTCAACCACGAACTGGAAAATCTGGAGATGGCTCTAGAGCAGGCGGTCAACCTTTTGGGCTTTAAGGGCAGGCTGGTGGTAATCAGCTACCACTCCTTGGAAGACCGTATTGTCAAGCAGTTTATGCAGAGGGAATCGAGGGACTGTATTTGCCCACCAGGGACGCCGGTCTGCATCTGTAAGCATACGGCACGTCTCAGTTTAATAAACAGGAAAGCGATTACTCCCTCTCTCCAGGAGATTCAGCGTAATCCGCGCAGCCGCAGTGCCAAGTTGCGTGCCGCGGAACGCATCTTTTCTGCGGGGAAGGGTGTCAATACCGGTAATTCCGTTTATTCAGGAAGGGCGAAAGTTCATTGTTGAAATAAACCTCGAGAAGAGTCTGGGGTGAATGAGGAGGGAGGCAGGAAATGTGAGACTGAAAATATTTAAAGCGGTAGAGAATATATAAGGAGGTAGTAAATGGGAAGAAGAAATGTTTTGACTGCAATTGATGTTGGCACCACCAAAGTTGTCACCATTATTGGGGAGGTTTACGAAGGTGGCGATATGCGGGTTATCGGTGTGGGCATTAACCCGTCGAAGGGGCTGCACAAAGCTCTGGTGGTCAACATCGGTGAGGCGACCGAGTCAATCCGCGAGTCATTAAGAAGGGCAGAGCGAGCCGCTAACTACAGAGTGGAGTCAGCCTACATTGGTGTTACCGGTCGGCATGTTAGCTCAACGAATAACAAAGGAGTGGTTGCCATTACCCGCAATGACCGACTGGTGAGGTCTGAGGACCTGAGGCGTGTGCTTTCCAGCGCCCAGAGCATTAGGGTTCCCGGCGACAGGAAGCTGCTTCATGTCATTCCTCGCGATTACACCGTTGATGGCCAGCCCGGGGTAAAAAATCCAGTGGGTATGCACGGCTTCAGGCTGGATGTAGAGACGCATGTTATTACTGCGGCGGTTACCTCTGTACAGAATCTGGTGAAGTGCGTTCGCAGCGCCGGCGTCGATGTTGACGAGCTAGTCCTGGAACCACTGGCAAGCGCCGAAGCGGTCTTGACCGAGGACGAGAAGCAGGCTGGCGTTATTCTGGCTGACGTCGGTGGGGGCACCACGGATATTGCTGTTTTCAAGGATGGCAGCATCTATCATACCTCTGTTCTGCCAGTGGCTGGTTATCAGCTTACCCGGGACATATCGATTGGCCTGGGCATACCTATGGATGTGGCGGAACAGATGAAGAAGAAGTATGCCAGCGTGATGCCCGTTTACGAAGGCAAGTCGGAGACTTCCCCTATGATTTCTACTGATGGACACGGCGTCTCCTATCAGGACCTGTGCGACATTGTTCGCGCTCGCGTCGAGGAAATCCTGAAGCTGATACTCCTTGAGCTACCATATGCCGACTATGAAAAGCTGGTCCCTGCCGGGCTGGTGCTCACCGGCGGTACCTCTAATCTTCCCGGTATCGAGGTGCTGGCGCGCGATGTCCTTCGTCTCCCGGTAAGAGTCGGCGCTCCGGTGGCAATGCACGGCATTGGCGATGTCTTGAGAGACCCGGCTTACGCTACCGGTGTGGGTCTCTTGCTCTGGGGTGCCAAGTATGAGGGCAAGCGACTGTGGAAGTCTCGTGGATTTGGCTTTGGTCTGCGACGTGTTGTTTCTCAACTGGTAAACCTATTTCGCTAAATTAGAAGTATAATAAGGAGGAAGAGATGGCAAAAACAAGCTTTGTCCCAAACCCGGCAAAGATTAAAGTTGTCGGTTGCGGGGGTGGTGGCTGCAATGCTATTACTCGCATGGTCAGAGAAGAAATCCGGGGTGTCGAGTTCATAGCGATGAACACTGATACCCAGGCTCTTGCCATTACGGAAGCCCCGGTTCGTGTTCAGCTTGGCGAAAGGCTGACCAGGGGACTGGGTGCTGGCGGCGACCACAATCTGGGTAGGAAGGCAGCGGAAGAGACCCGTGATGAAATTGCGGAGCTCATCTGGGGGGCTGACATGGTCTTCATCACCGCCGGGATGGGTGGTGGCACAGGCACCGGGGCGGCGCCGGTTGTTGCCGAAGTAGGCAAGCAGAGCGGCGCGCTGACCATTGCCGTAGTGACCAAGCCCTTCACCTTTGAAGGTTCGCACCGTCGCCGGGTGGCTGAAGAGGGCATTGCTACCCTGCTCGGCAAGGTCGATACCCTTATCATTATCCCCAATGACCGCTTGTTGACTCTCTGCGACCAGAAGACATCTGTGGACAGCGCCTTTAAGCTGGCGGATGATGTCCTGAGGCATGGCGTACAGGCTATTTCTGAAGTAATCACCGTCCCCGGACTCATCAATCTCGATTTCGCTGATGTCAAGGCAGTGATGAAGGATGCCGGTCCCGCCTGGATGTCTATCGGCAACGGTCAGGGTAAGAGCCGGGCGGTAGATGCGGCTAAGGAAGCTTTGTCCAGTCCTTTGTTAGACGTCTCGATTAAGGGGTCGAAGGGAGTGTTATTCAATGTGGTCGGTGGTGAAAATCTCTCCCTGTTCGAAGTTAACGAAGCAGCCAATATTATCAAGCAAGCCGTAGACCCTGAGGCTAACATCATCTTCGGGGTAGCTTTTGATAACAGGATGGAGAATGAGGTCAGGATTACCCTGATTGCTACCGGCTTCCGTGTCAAGCTGGGAGAGGAGGGGAGCGTTCAGGATGATGAACTCGCCAGGATGCTTAAGGAGATAAAGACTGAAGAGGAACTGGACCTCCCTTCGTTCCTGCGCCGTCCGCAGTTCAGCCATCGGCGGCAGTCTATCAGCCATACCCAGCCACTGATTAAAGGGGTGCCGCAGAGCCACCCTGTTAAGGAGACTACCTACGGAATAAGCTAGGCTCATTCCCGGAACCAACGACCGGAGGAAGGCAGCCCTTCTAAGAAGGGTTGCCTTTTCTCTTAAATGGGGCTTGACAAATACTATATGTTGTGGTAATTTAAAGTTCCTACACTATGGACTGTGGGGACTTTGATGAACTGCCCGTATTGTGGTTATCACGACTCGAAGGTTGTCGACTCTCGCGATGTCAACGAGGGCGTCAGGCGTCGCCGGCAGTGCCTCGCTTGTGGCTCACGTTTTACCACCTACGAGCGCTTGCAGCCGGCAAGCCTTTTTGTGATTAAGAAGGACAGGAGGCGCGAGGAGTTCAGCCGCGAGAAACTGCTGACGGGCATTCGTAAGGCTTCTGAGAAGCGCCCCCTGCCGACAGGCGCCATCGATAAGCTGGTGGAAGATATTGAAGCCGAGCTTTACCGCCTGGGCAAGCCGGAGATACCCAGCGCCGTTATTGGCGATATGGTGATGGAGCGGCTGAAGAACCTGGACTATATTGCCTACATCCGTTTCGCCAGTGTTTACCGGGAGTTTGCCGATATCACGGCACTGAAGCAGGAAGTGGATGCTCTGCTTAGCACACAGAGTCGGGTAGCTCAATCAACCAGCCAGCTTCCTCTGCTGCCTGAGGTGAAGCCGGCAGGGCTGGTGGGGGGTCAGCGGAGACATCAGAGATGAACAGGGATGGTTCAGAAAGCAAATATCTGATTAATCGCACCTATATTGCCCGTGCCGTTTTTGCCGCGGCGGAATCGATGGGCATGGCGGATAGAAAAGCCGTAGAGCGGATAGTCGCTCTGGTCATAGAGCGCCTGGAGAAATCCAGGGCAGCGGGAGGAGAGCAGCCTTTGCCCGGTATGGAAGACCTGGTGCCCAGGTCTCAGCACCGACAGAGACGCTTGCCCAGTGGGTCGGAAATCCAGGCTATGGTGGAGGAGATTCTGGCAAGTAAAGAGCGAGAAGCGTCTCAGCAAGAGGAGGTTAAGCCCAAGATGAAGACGACCACGTTAAAGCCGGCAACGAAAGCTACGGGCAAGCTCAATCTGACGGAAAACGCCCTCCGTGTTCTGGAGAAAAGATACCTGAAGAAAGATTCGCAGGGCAAGGTTATTGAGACACCTGAAGACATGTTCCGCCGTGTGGCGAAGACGATTGCCTCTGCCGAGCTTATCTATGACCTCCGGGCGGATGTTGCCGCTTGGGAAGAGGAGTTTTACCGCCTGATGACCAACCTTGAATTCCTGCCCAACTCGCCGACGCTGATGAATGCCGGGCGTGAGCTGGGGCAGCTTTCGGCGTGCTTTGTGCTTCCCGTGGAGGACTCCATGGAGTCCATCTTTGACGCTGTCAAGAATACCGCTCTCATCCATAAGAGCGGCGGTGGCACCGGTTTTTCTTTCTCCAGGTTGAGACCGGAGAGCGATAGAGTTGGTTCTACCGGTGGAGTGGCGAGCGGCCCGGTCTCCTTCATGCGTGCCTTTGATGTGGCGACGGATGTCATCAAGCAGGGAGGGATGCGGCGGGGGGCGAACATGGGTATCCTCAATGTTGACCACCCTGACATAATGAAGTTCATTATGGCGAAGGATGACCCCACCGCCCTCACCAACTTCAACATTTCCGTGGCGGTAACCGCTGAGTTCATGGAGGCGGTTAAGGCTGGCGCCGACTATAACCTGGTAAATCCACACACCGGGGAAGTCGCTGGTAAGCTCAATGCTAAAGAGGTCTTTGATAAGATGGTGCAAATGGCGTGGAAGACGGGCGACCCGGGTATTGTTTTCATTGACCGCATCAACAGGGATAACCCCACGCCCAGACTGGGCAAAATCGAGAGCACTAACCCCTGTGGCGAGCAACCTCTCTTACCTTATGAGTCGTGTAATCTGGGTTCGATTAATCTGGCTAAAATGTTGCGCCTCAAGAACGGGCGTGCTGAGATTGATTATGCCAAACTCGAAGAGACGGTAAAGCTGGCGGTCAGGTTCCTGGATAATGTTATCGATGTCAACAAATTCCCGCTGCCTCAAATCGAGGAGATGACGAAGAAATCCCGCAAGATAGGGCTGGGCGTGATGGGCTTTGCTGATATGCTGATTCAGCTCGGTATCCCTTATGATTCCCAAGAAGCATTGAAAGTCGGCGGAGATGTGATGAAGTTTATCACGGAGAAGTCGTGTCAGACTTCGCAGGAGCTGGCTAAGGAGCGGGGCGTTTTTCCCACCTTTGAAGACAGTATCTATAATGTCCCCGGCGGTATGAGATTGCGCAATGCTTCCTGCACCACTATCGCCCCCACGGGCACCTTGAGCATCATCGCCGGCTGCTCCAGTGGCATTGAGCCCCTCTTCGCTTTGAGCTACAAACGCCATATTCTGGAGGGGGAGGAGTTTATTGAGGTCAATCCCTATTTCGAGAAGGTGGCGAAGGAAAAGGACTTTTACTCTGAGGAACTGATGCGTAAGCTGGCAGAAGGGACCCATCTCCGTGATATTGAAGGTATCCCAGAAGATGTGAAGGGCTTGTTCGTTACTGCCCATGACATCAAGCCGGAATGGCATGTCCGTATGCAGGCAGCCTTCCAGAAGTCCACACATAATGCGGTCTCCAAGACGGTCAACTTCCCCAGAGAGGCGACGCCTGAAGATGTTGCCAGGGTATATCTGCGCGCTTATGATGAGGGGGTCAAGGGCATCACCATCTATCGGGATGGCAGCCGCGAAGGGCAGGTGCTGACCACGGGCAAAACCGGGAAGAAGGCGGAAGGCGCTGTGCTCAGCCCGAGGAAGAGGACCAAGACCACCTCCGGGATAACCCAGAAGATAGTCACCGGCTGCGGCAACCTCTATGTTACCGTGAACTCGGACGAGCAGGGGATATGCGAGGTCTTCTCCCATCTGGGCAAGGCGGGCGGCTGCGCTGTCGCCCAACTGGAAGCCATCTGCCGCCTCATTTCACTGGCTTTGCGCTCAGGCGTGGATGTCGCCGATATAGTGAGGCAGCTGCGCGGCATCCGCTGCCCGTCCATCGCCTGGGAAGAGGGCAAGTCCATCCTCTCCTGTGCCGATGCCGTTGCCAGCGTGCTTGAGAAGCATACCACCGGCTATGACGGCAAGCCCAGGCCCGAAGATTATGGATTGACCAAGAACCTGGCGGGGCAGTGCCCGGATTGCGGCAGCCTGCTCGCTTACCAGGAAGGCTGCTTTGTCTGCCGCGCCTGCGGGTATACCAAGTGCTAAGCGATAGGAGGGGGAGAATGACTGAAAAGGCTCCTCAGCAACAGGTAAAGGTAGCGTTCCCGGAAAATCTGCGGGGTGGAGTTTATGCCAATCATCTGGTCACCACTCATACTAAAGAGGAGTTTGTCCTCGATTTCATGATGATTATGCCCCCGGTGGCTTCGGTGACGGCACGGGTGGTAACCAGCCCGGGACATATGAAGAGAATGCTTTCCGCACTTAAGTCGAGCCTGGAGAAATACGAGGCAAAGTTTGGCAAGCTGAGCGAAGCCGCTGAGCCTTCCAAACCGCCGCTGGGTTTCCATCCGCAAGAATAAAGGTGGAGAAAGGTGAAAAATTTATGGAAAGTTCCGAACGTGTCATGATATTCATTGATGGCAGCAACCTTTACCACTCCCTCAAGCACTTTTTTGGTCGGACGGATATTGATATTGGCAGAATGTGTAAGAAGCTCCTTGGGAAGCGCCACCTAATCAGAATCTATTACTATAATGCCAAGGTCGGCTTTAAGGAAGAGCCGCAGCGCTACCGTGACCAGCAGAAATTCTTTGCTAGCGTTAGCTCGATTCCCTATACCGAGCTCCGCCTGGGGCGCCTGGTCTACAATAACTGGCCCAACAGCCCTCCCTATGAAAAGGGTGTCGATGTCCAGCTAGCCACGGATATGATAACTCACAGCTTTAAGAATAACTACGATGCTGCCATTCTGGTCGCCGGCGATAACGATTTCGTTGGCGCTATCCAGGCGGTCAAGGACAACGGCAAGCATGTGGAGGTTGCCCTGTTCGGCAAGGAACAGAGTTCCCGACAGCTACGGATGGTGGCGGACAAAGTAATCTCGATGAATAGCCAGTTTTTCAAGGGCTGCTGGAAGAACTAGAAGTCCGCGGTTAGCTTATGGATTGGGATGAGATTGAAAAAGCCAGGCGGCGACTCTCCTGCGAGCAGGGCACCATCATCAAGGACTGGGGCGGCAGAATCCCCATCGCTCTTATCTATCCCAATACCTACTATGTTGGCATGTCCAATCTGGGCATCCATGCCATCTACCGACTGCTCAACATTCGTCCCGAAATCGTTTGTGAGCGAGCCTTCTGGGAAAAGGAAAGTCAGTCAGTCTTGAGTCTGGAGTCCCAGCGTCCTTTGTCCGACTTTGCTGTCCTCGCCTTTTCCATCACCTATGAACTGGACTACTTCAATGTTGTCCAGGTTCTCCGGGCAAGCGGCATTCCCTCATATGCTGCCGAGCGCGATGAAAGACACCCGCTGGTTATTGCTGGCGGACCTTGTGTTATAGCGAACCTGATGCCTCTTTCCCCTTTCTTCGATGCCCTGTGTATCGGCGAGGCGGAGCCGATTCTCCCGCCGCTGCTTGAGGTACTTTTTGAGGGTCTTGGTAGCAGGCGGGAGGAGCTTTTGACCGCGCTGGCTTCGCTGCCCGGCGTCTACGTGCCGCAACATAGCTCAGGCAAAGTGGTGCGCCAGTGGACAAAAAATCTGAACGAGTTTCCGGTCGGCTCCGCCGTAGTGACTAAGGATACAGAGCTTGGTGCCCTGTACCTGATTGAGGTGGAGCGTGGCTGCAACTGGCAGTGCTGCTTCTGCCTGGTGAGCAATGCCTTCAGCCCGATGCGCTTCCGCAGTCTGGGTGTCCTTCTTGAGCAGGGCAGGGAGGGGCTGAAATATCGCAAGCGAGTGGGGCTGGTGGGGCCGAATGTTTCTGCTCACCCGCAAATCGAGGAGTTGGCGGTCAAGCTGAGAGAGATGGGAGCAGCGCTTTCCGTCAGCTCGCTGCGTATCAAGCCGCTTTCCGAAGTCTTGTTACGCGAGCTGGCTCAAAGCGGCGCCGAGACCATTACCCTGGCTCCTGAAGCTGGCTCCGAGCGACTGCGCCGCCTTATTAAGAAGGGCATTTCCGACCAGGATATACTGGAGGCGATAAGCAAGGCGGCGGAGCAGAAGGTAAGGCAGGTAAAGCTCTATTTCATGCTCGGCTTGCCCTCAGAGACGGACGAAGATATTGAGGCAATTGTTAAGCTGGCTGCCCAGTGCAAGGGAATTCTGGATAAAAAGCGGAGCGGGACGCGGCTTACCCTGAATGCCGCCCCCTTTGTGCCCAAGGCGGGCACACCCTTCCAGCGCGAGCCAATGGAGAGAATTCCAATCCTGAACCGCCGACTGGCTCTGCTGAGAGATGGTCTCCAGCCTAGGGGCATCAAGTTGAAGAGCGAAAGCCCCGCCTGGAGCGAGGTGCAGGCAGTCCTCTCTCGCGGCGATACTAAAGTGGCAGACGTTCTGGCAAATATTGAAGAGTCGACGCTGGCTGGCTTCCGCCGGGCGGCAGAGCAATGCCAGTTGGATGTTGATTTCTACGCGCACCAGAAGTGGGATGAGAATGTAGAGTTACCGTGGAGGTTGATTAGCTAAACTACTCAACTTTAGGTTCTTTGAATTCCGTACATCGTCCATCAATCCAATTCTCAATTAGCCCCCAATTTGGCAAATATTTCCCTGGTATTGGTAGTTCATCCCTTTTTAGGTATATATTGGAGCAATCTCTGCCTCGTCCGCCTTTCATTCGTTTCGGCGTGAAGAAATATTTCTTAATCTGATTGTTAACTAGGTCAAAATGTAGAAAGTAGTATGAAAAACGAAACGTACTCTCAACTTCTTTCAATCGATAAATCCTGCGGTATTCTTGGTAGGTCTTGAGATAATTCTTAGGATGCAGTATCCAATAGACATCATGTACTCCATTTAGCCTGTAATCATAATTTCTTTGCTGAACTTCCATTGCGCTTATCGGGCTAACTTGGCATTCAACTACTCGCAATTTCTTACTATTCTTAGTTCTAAAAGTAATATCAGCGATCCTATTTCCAATCTTTTCTTCATACTCACAGTCATATCCAGCAGAGGAAAGCCACGAATAGACCCATTCCTTTAAAGATAAATGTTCTTTAGTCTCAGGCTCGGGTTTGCAATGACTCTTAACCCGATGTCGAAAATGCTTCTCCCTTACGTGTATATCAACAAAACTCATCAGTTGTTCACAATTTGGGCAAGTCCAAACTTGGCGGTATTGCTCTGGCTGCAATAAATAGGAAATTTGCTTTACTCCATTTCGGTCTAATGCTTTAAAAGGCATATATGAAAGCTCCGCAGGTAACTTTAAAGCTAAGTGACCTAGCCTTCTACAGCCTCTTCGCCCACTCAACCGCGTTGAGGAAAATCTGGAAGCCGTCGCCGTATTTTTTCGCGCCTTCACGCGTCCAGCGCGGGTGCTGCGTGCCCCGGATGTGGCGCTCGGGGTGGGGCATCAGGGCAAAGACGCGCCCGGTGCTGTCGCACATGCCGGCAATGTCCCTCTCCGAGCCATTGGGGTTCCAGGGGTAGCCCGCGCCGGTGTTGCCCTTCTCGTCCGTGTAGTACAGTGCAATGTTTATCTCGTCCAGGGCCTTGCCGCTGGTAACAACCTTCCCCTCGCCGTGAGCCACGGGCAGGTACATCCTGTCGATGCCTTTGGTGAACAAGCAGGGGCTTTTCGGGTTGGCTTTGAGATAGACCCAGCGGCACTCGAATTTCCCCGAGTCGTTGTTGGTCAAGGTGCCCCACTGCTTCTCGCCGTTCGCGCCGGGCAGGATGCCTGCTTTGACCAGTGCCTGGAAGCCGTTGCAGATGCCCAGCACCAGCCGGCCGCGCTCGATGAAATTCTGGGTGTCCTCGCCCAGCTTGAGTTTAAGCTCGTTGGCGAGCACCTTGCCCGCACTGATGTCGTCGCCGTAGGTGAAGCCGCCGGGGATGACGAATATCTGGTAGTCGGCGAGCTTTTCTTCATGGCGGATAAGCTGGTTGATATGCACCTCGGATACGCTGGCGCCCGCCTGCTCGAAGGCGAAAGCCGTCTCAACATCGCAGTTGGTGCCCGGGGCGCGTATTATCAGCGTTCTTACCTTAGCCATTTACCACCTTAGCGGCTTCTGCCAGGCTTCCTTCAGGTCTGTCAGCGACTGGCTGACTACTTTCTTGCCCTTGAGACCGTAAATTTCGAGCCTATCTGAATCAGTAACTTTGCCAATGTTGGCGGAAGTAACGCCCTTCATAATTTCTTCAAACTTCTTCTGGTTTTCTGGTGTGACTTCAACAATGAAACGTGTGTTCGACTCCGAGAACAGGATGAAGTCGTCGCGCTCCATCTTCTCACTCAGCGGCACGGACTTAAGCTGGACTTCTGCCCCCAGTCCGCCGGCGAATGCCATCTCGGCTACCGCCACACTGATGCCACCCTCGCTGCAATCGTGGCAGGCGCGAACCAGTCCTTGTGCTGTCGCTTGGCTCAGCCTGTCCATCAGCATTTTGCCCTGTTCGGCGTTCACTCTGGGCACTCTGTTGCCGATAAATCCGTTCTGCTTGAAATAATGTGAGCCTCCCAGCTCATTCCAGGTAACGCCGACGACGTATACCAGGTTGCCCGGCTGCTTGAAGTCCATTGAGACGGCACGGTTGACATCCCCCATCACGCCGCTAGCGGAGACGAGCAGGGTGTGGGGGATGGAGATGATTTTGCCTCCGTGTTCAAACTCGTTATAAAGGCTGTCCT
>CAZHRL010000007.1:0-12355 GCA_964534815.1 uncultured Dehalococcoidales bacterium
TCATCAACTTCAGACTGAAGAACGACTGGATGACAAGACAGGTGGATGCCGTTCTGGAAGCTGGGGAGTCTTATTGTCGACGGGTTGTTGGCAAGGGAGCCAAGGTTCAGATTGAGTTTGTCAGCGCCAATCCTACTGGTCCATTGCACGTGGGGCACGGGCGCGGCGCTGTTCTGGGCAGTACTCTGGCTAATGTGTTTGCCTCGGTGGGCTATAACGTGGAGAAAGAATACTATATTAACAACGCCGGCAACCAGATAAACGCCTTCTACCGCTCGCTCTACGCTCGCTATCAGCAGTGCTTCAATATCGATGCTGAGATGCCCTCCGAAGGCTATTTCGGCAGCTATATGGTCGACCTGGCGAAGGAGATTATCGCTGAGCAGGGGGACAAATTCGTCAAGATGCCGGAGTCGGAGGTGGTGCTTAACCTCGGCAGGGTTGGACTGGAAAAGATACTTAAACAAATCCGTGGCGACCTCGAGCGGCTCGGTGTCGCCTTTGACGTCTGGTTCAGCGAGCAGAGCCTGTATGATGGCGGCCAGTTTCAGACAGTGATGTCTCTGCTGCGTAAAAATGACTGTATTGCCGAAAAGGAAGGTGCTACCTGGTTTGTCTCGACGGTTCTGGGTGAGGACAAGGACAACGTGGTGCTGCGCAGCGATAGCACGCCCACCTACTTCGCTTCTGACATTGCCTACCATTACAACAAGTATATCGAGCGCAAGTTCGACCGTGTGATTGATATCTGGGGCGCCGACCACCAGGGACATGTGCCCCGTATGAAAGCCGTCATCGGAGCACTGGGCGTCGACCCGGGGCGGTTCCAGGTGATTATCTCCCAGTTGGTTACCCTGCGCCGTGGCAAAGAGCAGGTGCGTCTTTCCAAACGCAGCGGCGACATCATTACCCTGCGTGAGGTTATCGATGAGGTGGGCGCCGAAGCCTGCCGCTTCTTTTTCTTAGGACGTGCCGCGGATAGCCAGATGGACTTCGACCTCGAGCTTGCCAAGAGGGAGTCGCCGGAGAATCCGGTTTACTATATTCAGTATGCCCACGCTCGAATTGCCAGCATCTTCCGTCTGGCTCAGGAGAGGAACATCGATTACAGTGGTGGTGATGTTTCCCTGCTGACCACCGAACCGGAGCTGACCCTCATCCGTAAGATGCTTCTTCTCCCTGAAATCGTTGAGATTGTGGCGGAGACTCTCGAGCCCCATCACCTTGCCTACTATGCTCAGGAGCTAGCCACTGTCTTTCACGCCTTTTACAAGCAGTGCCGGGTCGTCTCACAGGACGAGGCAATGACCAAAGCCCGGCTTAAGCTGGTGAAGGCAGCCAAGCTCGTTCTGGCGAAGACGCTGAACCTCATGGGCATGACTGCTCCCGATAAAATGTAATCGTACTCAATATTCCTGTCTTATCATTCTCAAATGGTTTTACGCTGGGGGAGTCAATTCCAAGACAGGTGTATTAGTCTCGTCTTATCTAAGCGCCTGCCTTGACGCTATCCGCCCCTTATTGTATGCTTATCACGAAAACTCAGGAGGTGTTTATGAAGATAAAACGACCACGTGATGTTCGGGCTGGGAAACAACTGGAATGGGCAAAGGGTACTGCTGTAACTGGCGCCAAGGGATTTGTCTTCCTCAGCGGCATTACCGGCAGAGACTTCAAGACCGGCGAGCTGGTGCAGGGTGGCATTGATGTCCAGATGGACACCATCTTCGGCTATATTGACGCCAAGCTGAAGGAGCTGGGCGCGTCTATGGAGAACATCGTGCACATAAGGCTGGACTGGACTGACCCCACCGGCGTCATGGATGCCCTGGAGAAGTGCTGGCAGAAGTATTGCCCCAGATTCTCCAAGAATAATCCCGATAGAGACCCGCCGGCAACCACCGGGCTGGGCATCAAAGAGCTTCACGCTCCCGGTATGCTCATCGAAATAACGGTTATTGCTGCCATTCCGTAGTTTTAAGCTCAAACGAGCTTGCGAATACGACGCCTCTTGTGCTATGCTTTCTAAGATTAAGGGAGTGTAGCCAATGAAGCGTCGTATTTTTTCTGGATGTCGTCCGACGGGGCGCCAGCACCTGGGAAATTACCTCGGAGCGTTGCAGAACTGGGTCAAGCTTCAGGACGATTACTATTGCGTCTACTGCATTGTTGATATTCACGCCCTGACCTCGCTGGAGGACACGAGCGGACTGAAAAACAATATCTATGAGATGATGCTCGACTGGCTGGCGGTTGGCCTTGACCCGAAGAAGAGCATCCTCTTTGTGCAGTCGCATGCCCCTGAGGTTACCGAGCTTCACACCCTGCTGAGCATGGTTACCCCCTTGAGCTGGCTGCTGCGTGTGCCCACCTTTAAGGAGAAAGTGAAGATTCAGCCGCACAACATCAACTACGGGCTGGTGGGCTATCCCGTGCTGATGACCGCCGACATCGTCCTTTACAAGGCTGAGGTGGTGCCGGTGGGTGAAGACCAGTTGCCTCATCTGGAACTGGCACGCGAGATTGTGCGCCGCTTTAATAGCCTCTTTGGCGAGACCTTCCCCGAGCCTCAGGCAAAGCTCACCGAGTTCCCGCTGATACTGGGTCTGGATGGGAAGGAGAAGATGAGCAAGCAGTTGAACAACCATATTGAGCTGGCTCTCTCCGATGAAGAGACAATGGCTCGGGTGATGACCGCCGTCACCGACCCGGCACGGCGTTATCTCACCGACCCCGGTCATCCCGAGATATGCAATATCTATAAGCTCGATGCCTTCTTTAATCCGACGGAACGTGAGGACATTGCCGAAAAGTGCCGTCAGGCTCAGGTCGGTTGTGTCGAGCACAAGCAGTTGCTGGCGGAGAAGATTAACGAGGCGCTGCGTCCCTTTCGTGAGCGACGCGCTGCTCTAGCTGGTAACCCCAGGCATATCGACGAGGTTCTTGTCGATGGCGCCGAGCGTGCCCGCGTCATTGCCCGAGAGACCGTCCGCGAAGTCAAGCAAAATATGGGGCTGATTTAGGAGTCCGCTCTTTTCCAGAATTTCGTCATAGCTCGGTCAGCGACCATTCTTTTGCGGTTTCATCATAGTAGAGTCGGAAGCGCTTGTTGTCTCTGGTGCGGATGTGGAAGCATCTTCTGGCTGGCTCCTGCCAGGCTTTTTCAACCTCAGTCACTTCATATCTTATGCCTTGCCAGACAAAGGACTTTGGTCTTTCGGCGTAGGTATGACCGGAGTAGCAATTGACTTTAAGGTTGTTCAACTCCATCCTTTTGTTGTGACCTACCCCCTGTGTCCCCCTCCCTGGGGCTGCAGGGAGGGGGAATTTATAGAAGAGAGGCGAAGCCTCTCTTAGACTGCCTGTTTATAGTATAGGTTACTTTGCAGAAAAATGGAAAATAGAAAAGTTGTCTAACGATGATAACTCAGATATACTATGTGCTGTGAGCGAAACCATACTAGAATATGTGGATGTATTCGTTCCCGGAGGCTTCCCTCTCCACACTTATAACCCTCGCGACTCATTGCAGCTGGAAGCGAAATTGGCAGATGCCGCCAAAAATCTCTGTAAACTCGCCATTGTTACAGGCCATACGAAGTCGGGGAAAACTGTATTGGCACGTAGGATCCTACCTACCGATAAAGCCATTTGGGTTAATGGGGGACAGGTGTCTCAGGAAGAGGAATTTTGGCAAATTATTGTCAATGGTTTGGGCTTGGCACAGGAGTACGAAAAACAAGTCACAGAAGGGACTGCTAAAACCCTAGGCACAGAAGGAAAAGCAGAAGCTGGCTTCATAGTCGCAAAAGCTTCAGGACAACTATCCTGGGATTTCTCGCAGAAACACGACAATACCATCAGTAGTTCGAGGCATCTTTCCTCTCGCGTGGTTGTTCTCCAAGGTCTTAGGGCTAGCCTCACTCCGCTAGTTATCGACGATTTTCACTACCTGCCCAATGAATTACAGGGGAATCTCGTGCGTGCTCTAAAGCCGTTGATTTTTGATGGCTTACCCGTGGTCATAATCGCTATTCCACACCGCCGCTACGAAGCCGTGAAGGTTGAGCGCGAGATGACTGGACGCATAATGACTATCGACATACCAGTGTGGTCAGAGGACGACCTGCGGTTCATTCCTGACAAAGGCTTCTCGCTTCTGGGCTACACCATCTCTCCGGAGACTACTATGAGCTTGGCACAGGAGTCCATCGGCAGCCCTCATCTTATGCAGGATTTCTGCCGAACTATATGCAGGCTCAAGGGCTTGCACAGGTCTTCCCAACTACGAGAGCTTCCCCTTTCTAGTAATGAAATAGATTCTGTCTTCCGTGAGGTCGCCAATAGCATGGGTCGTCCTATGTTCGAGAAGTTGGCACGCGGACCACGACAGCGAAGCGACCGAGTCCAACGCGAACTGACAGATGGGCGAAAGGTTGATATTTATCGGCTAGTACTCCAAGCTCTAGCCAACTTGAAACCGGGCCTAATCAGCTTGGAGTATGAAGAAATTCGCAATTCTATTCGCGACGTGGCTGCTAGACCAATTCCTCAATTGCATGAAGTAGCACGCGTACTCAAGCATATGTCTACAATTGCTAGCAGTGACCGCAGCTCGACACCAGTTATTGATTTCGATGAAGCGGACAAGAAGTTGCATATTACAGACCCGTTCTTTGCGTTCTACTTGCGCTGGGGAGACCTCACCATTTAGCTGTTAATCTAAGCTTTGCTCTTTTAATCTACCTTTGATTAAACGGCTTTAGCTTAACATAACACTAAAAACGAATCAAAGCTAATCAGTGCTAATCAGCTTCGAATCGTTTCCTTTTTTAATAATATCGTTATAATGATATTTTTGTACGTCTTGATGTGGCTTATGACTTAAACCTTATATCTTCGCCCTCCTCTTATGCCACTCTGTCGCCTGTTCGTAGGCGTAAGCCACTCTCAGCAGCGTTTCCTCGCTGAAGGGCTTGCCGATAATCTGCATCCCCACAGGCAGCCCATCGGCAAAGCCAGCCGGGATGGAAATGCCCGGCAGCCCGGCAATGTTCACCGGTATGGTGAAAATATCGCTTAAATACATCTGGAGCGGGTTGTCCACCTTCTCCCCAATCTTGAAGGGGACGGTGGGGGAGACAGGGGTGAGCAGGGCGTCATGGTTTTCAAATGCCCTGTCGAACTCCCGGATAATCAGGGTGCGCACCTTCTGCGCCTTGAGGTAGTAGGCGTCATAGTATCCCGCGGACAGGGCATACGTGCCGAGCATAATGCGCCTCTTCACCTCCGCTCCGAAGCCGTGCTGGCGCGTCTTCTCCATGGCGTCCCACATGTTCCTGGCGTCCTGAGAGGAGAAGCCGTACTTGACGCCGTCGTAGCGGGCGAGATTCGCCGAAGCCTCCGACGGGGCGATGATATAGTACACTGCCAGGGCATAGGGAGTTGAGGGCAGCGACACTTCCCAATCGATGCTCGCTCCCAGCTCTTCGAGCTTGCCGATAGCGGCTTTCATTACCGCCACGACCTCTTTTTGCATTCCCTCGACGAAATATTCCTTGGGCACGCCCAGCCGCAGACCCTTAATATTTCCAGTCAGGCATTTCGTGTAGTCGGAGAGGGGCTGGGGCACAGAGGTGGAGTCCCTTTCGTCGTAGCCCGCGATGGCATTCAGGAGGAGAGCACAGTCGGCAACATCCTGTGTAAACGGTCCAATCTGGTCGAGCGAGCTGGCAAAAGCCACCAGTCCATATCGGCTCACCCGCCCGTAGGTCGGTTTCAGTCCGGTGACGCTGCAGAAACCTGCCGGCTGGCGGATGCTGCCGCCGGTATCCGACCCCAGAGCGCAGACGGCTTCGCCGGCTGCCACCGCCGCCGCCGAGCCGCCGCTGCTGCCGCCTGGGACTCTGGTCAGGTCCCAGGGGTTATAGGTGGGAAAGAAAGCCGAGTTCTCCGTGGAGGAACCCATGGCAAACTCGTCCATATTCGCCTTGCCGATGATGACGGCGCCGTTGGCTTTCAATCTCTCTATCACCGTGGCGTCATAGGGCGGGACGAAGTTTTCCAGCATCTTCGACCCACAGGTAGTGCGGATGCCCTTGGTGCAGATAACGTCCTTGATGAGTATCGGTATGCCGGTCATCGGGCTGATGTCGCCTCTGGCGATACGCTCATCTGCTTTTTTAGCCTGCTTCAGCGCCAGTTCATCGGTGAGGGTGAGAAAGGCACGGATCTTCGGCTCCACCTGCGCAACACGGTCAAGACACATCTGGGTCAACTCTACTGAGGTCAATTCTTTAGCCTTGAGCAGTTCATGCGCTTCGTGGACGGTGAGATATCTAAACTTCGTCAACTTCACTCCCTCCTTTAGCCACGCTCGTGGGTGAAGCGGCTTTCCCCCCGCCGGTTTGCCCGAAAACTATTCCTCCAGAACAGCGCGCACGCGGAAGAAGTCGTCTTCTTTGTTCGGGGCATTAGTCAGGATTTCCTCCGGCGGCAGGGAAGGTCGGGCCTCGTCCTTCTTGAACACGTTCTGGAGGGCGATGGATTGGGCGGTAGGCGGCACGTCCGTGGTATCTACCTTCTTTAAGACCTCAAAGTTTTCAATGATATTGGATAGTTGCTCGCTGAGCTTCTCAACTTCGCTTTCGGTCACGCCCAATCGAGCCAGGCGAGCGATATGGAGCACTTCTTCACGGCTTATCTTCATCGTGTGCCCATTATAACACCCGCTTTTCAGCAGGGGCAAGGGAAATAAACCTCTGCCCCGATATTACTCCGGCTTAAGCGGGTGAGGTCACCAGATACTCTCTAAAACCCGGAGAAACAAACTCACACTTAACATAACTCTAAAAACAATTCGAGCCTGTCCAGCTTCGAATTGTTTCCCAAAAATTATTTTGCTAGCTTCAGCCTGCTTTTAGAGCAGGTGACCTCAACTTAAAAGAGAACTGAGCCAACTGGTATAATAGGTCTATGAACGGCAGGCTTATCGTGGCGATTATCAGCACCATCTTTGAAGAGTTGGTCATCGCTCTGGTGGTGCTTTTCGGTCTGCCGCAGATAGGGGTCAATATTCCACTGGCTGGGCTCATCGCCCTGATGGCGGTCTGGCTTATCCTCTCGGCGGTGATTTATCAGCTTGGCAGTCGGGCTTTGCAGAAGAAGCCACTGGAAAGCCTGCCCAGTGTGGTTGGCTGTGAAGGCGAGGTGGTGAAGCCGCTCACACCGGACGGTCTGGTCAGGATTATGGTTAGGATTAGGGGTGAGCTCTGGTCGGCAAGAGCCATCAGCGGTCGGATAGAAGCCGGTGAGAAAGTGGTCGTGCTGGAGCAGGATAGGCTCAAACTCGTCGTGCGGAGAAGTCCTTCTGAGGGCAAAGGATGAGGAGGTCGTTTTGTCACAACTGGGGTGTCAAGAGGGGCTGACGCCCCTCTTGGAAATTTCTATCCCCTTCCACTTTCCAAGGGGAAGGGGATAGGGTTAGGCAGTCGAATGCTCACCGTTGACGGGTCACAGAAGTCTGGCAGTGGTACTATAGTGCGTTTTGCCGTGGCTCTGGCGGTTCTGCTCGGCGAGGAGCTTCACCTCTTCAACATTCGTGCCAGAAGAGATAAGCCGGGATTAAGACCGCAGCACCTGAAGGCAATTGAGGCGCTGAAGCAGATGTGTCAGGGTAAGCTGGAAGGCGGCAAAGTTGGCTCCAGTGAGATAAAGTTCAGACCCGGTGGCGCGGTCAAGGGCGGTCACTACGAATGGGACATCGGCACGGCTGGCTCGACCACGCTGCTGGTGATGACTCTTTTGCCCGCCGCCTGCTTTGCGAGAAAAGCGATGAGCTTTAAGATAGCGGGCGGGCTGTTTCAGGACTTTGCTCCCTCCGCCTACCATATGCAGTATGTGCTTTCCCCCGCACTTCACAAAATGGGGGTTATTGCCCCGCTGAATATTATCCGTCCAGGCTACGTGCCGCGCGGCGGCGGCATCATCGAGGTGAAGGTGGAGCCAGTGGCGGGGAAAATCAAGCCCATCAGTCTGCCGACTCAGGGGAAGGTGACCGGCATCGAGGGGATTGCCCTTTCCTCTCACCTTAAAGAGCGGCAGGTGAGCGAGCGCATGGCAGAGACCTGTAACAAGGTGCTTCTTTCGAAGGGATATCATGCCCGGCTTGAGATTGTCCATGACGACACCGCGTTGCAAAGAGGCGCCGCGCTTGCCATTTACGCTACGACTAGCACCGGCTGCATTATCGGTGCCGACAGGGCGGGTGAGCCGCGGCGTACCTCAGAGGAGATTGGCAAATCTACTGCCAGAAGTCTGTTGGCAGACCTGGCGACCAGGGCGACTGTTGACCGCTACCTCGCCGACCAGCTTATCTTCTACGCCGCTCTAGCCGATGGAGTCAGCGAATACCGAATACCGCAGATGACGGAACACGTGGAGTCTAACCTCTGGCTCGCCGAAAGCATACTGGGCGCTAAGATTGAGGTCAGGGACAAGCTGGTGAGGATTCAGGGCATCGGCTATACCGCAGCCTCTCGCGGTTTATAGACAATAGAGACGATAATCAGAGCCAGCCCGAGCACGGCAATTATAATTCCAAACGTCATTATGGGCGCCATAAAGTTGTTAAAGAATTGCGGCAGCCACGCCTCAAGTGCAGCAGGGACTTCTGGCATCTGGGCGAACTGGGCTTCGGCAAAATACTTGGCGACGAAGAAGCTCGCCAGTTCGATGACGCCAAAGGTGAGGAAGGTTGTGCCCAGGCTCCGTGTTGCCGGCTTGACCTGCCGATGGATGAGGACAATGCCGGCAATGAGGAGTATCAGGAAGACAATGAGCAGCCAGTAGCCCATCTGGAAGTAGCTGACATAGGTTCTCGCCAGCATCAGTGCGCTCTCTGCCTGGGTAATGCCTGCGGCAATCTGTTGTTTGGCACTGGCAAGTTCGCTCTCAGCCTGAGCTAGGGCATTAGTAATCTGCGTCTGTATCCCTGTGCCAAACACAACCTCGTTAATTTCCACACTGGGGGGTACTGCCTGCGCAAACTCATCAAAGAAAGTGTCAAACTGCTCCTCAATCAGCGCTGGAGGTAGACTGGCGAGCTCCGGAGGTGGCGATGCCAGAAGCGCTTCTTTCAGGTCCTCTTTTAATGTTGTCATTACCTGGCTCAGCGAAATGGTGATGCTGAAGCTCTGTCTTTTCCCCACCAGATAATCCGCCAGTGGGTCGGCGGCAGCTTCTATCTGTTCTTTTACCAGAGGCTCGATTTTGGCTAGAGTGTTGTCCAGCGCCCCTTTCTCCAGGTACTCGGCAAAAAAGCTCATCTCCTCAGGGATTTGTTCCGTAAGCTGGGCGCTTAGAAGACTCTTGGCAAGGGTAGCCATGTCAAGCTCGTCCACGACGGCGATGATGAATTCCTTGCTCAAGAAGGTGCTTCTGAGAACAGATGCCAGGTCTACGCTCTGAGTCTCTCCCAGCAGATAGCCGAGGATGGGGTCAATAGCAGCACCTGCTTGTTTTTTTATCTCGGGTTCCATTTTGGTGAGAGTGGTGAGCATTGCCGTTGTCAATTCTTCCGGTAGCGCCCCCCCGGTAGCCTGCCCACTGATTGATTTTTCTGCAAGAGGTGCTATTGGAATCTCATCCAGCAAGGCAACAATGAAATCCTTGCTGAAAAAGGACTGGCGCAGACTCTTTGCTAATTCCGGGTTTTCCTTCTTGCCGAGCAGATAGTCGTAGACGGAATATATGGCAGCATCCAGTTGTTTTTCTATTACCGGCTCAAGTTTTTTAATGGTGCTGGTCAGGGTACTCTGGAACTCTGGAGGGAACCCTTCTGAAGGTTGCTGAACAAAAGATTGTTCTATCAGGGCAGACATATCCAGCCTGTTTATCTCGGAGGTGATGAAACGAGGGCTGAGAACGGTGCTGTTGAGCCAAAAGGCTAAGCTGAAGATGGACAGGGAAAGAAAAAGGAGAAACCCCAATATAACGAGAGCGAAACCCTTAAGTATTTTCATTTGAACACTCCCTTATGCTACCTGGCTGCCCAGATATTACTACCTAAGGTCGGGTCTGTCAATACTATCTTGCCAAAAGGCTCTGTTAAAAGCCTAGCTAAAAAGGAATCATTTGTGCTACTATCAGTAGTAATCTTTCGCCTTGATTACTTCTATTGAGCTGGCAGCCGATAAACTCACCCGAAAAAGAGGGCACATTTTGACTCAATCTAACCCCCCGGGTTCTTCTATGGCTATATTGTGGTATTGCTCGCCTTCCTTATTATAGCAATAGCCTGGGGGACTCAATATAGCTTTGGCGTCTTTTTTAAGCCAGTGTTAACGGAGTTCGGCTGGTCGAGGGTAGCCACTTCTGGTGCTTTCTCTCTATGTGTTGTCTTCAATGGTTTTCTTGCTATCTTTACTGGCCGATTAAGCGACAGGTTTGGCCCACGAGTGGTTATGACTGTTTGCGGCTTTTTCCTGGGGCTGGGCTATATACTGATGTCACGCATCAGCGCTATCTGGCAATTGTATCTGTTCTATGGTATCGTCGTTGGAATTGGCCTTAGTGGCGTTTATGTTCCTGCCGCATCCACCGTGGCGAGGTGGTTTATTAAAAGAAGGGCTTAATGACCGGCATTGCGGTATCAGGCATTGGGCTCGGCATACTTGTCATAGCGCCCCTCGCCAACTGGATGATTTCCAGTTATGGATGGCGTACATCTTATCTCATTATAGGTATTCTTGTTCTGGTTCTGCTCATACTGGCAGCACAGTTTATCAGACGCGACCCCCGTGAGATGGGACTAAAGCCGTACGGAGAGAGTCAGGAAGAGTCAAGAGACGTACGCTCAGGAGTGGATGGGTTTTCTCTTCAAAGCGCCATTAAGACGAGGCAGTTCTGGATGCTGTTTCCCATGTTCCTTTGCTATGGGTTCATCATGAGCACAATCAAAGTGCATATTGTTCCCCATGCCACTGACCTGGGTATTTCCCCAGCGGCTGCCGCCAGTATCCTGTCTCTTATTGGCGGCACGAGTATTGTAGGACGGATTGTTATGGGCAGCTTTGGGGAGAGATTTAACAATAGGAGAGCCACTGTTATCTCTCTTAGTGTGCTGCTAGCTGCTTTGCTCTGGCTATTGATTACAAAAGAGCTGTGGATGTTTTATCTTTTTGCTACCGCCGGTGGTTTTGCCTACGGCGGTATGGCTGCGCTGATATCGCTTATTTCGGTTGAGTTATTTGGCTTAGGCTACATTGGTCTAATAATAGGTGTTTTCACCTTTAGTACCACGATTGGAGAGGCAACTGGTCCGGCTGTAGCCGGGGGTATATTTGATACCACCGGCAGCTATCAACTGGCTTTCTTAATCTGCACCGCGCTCAGTGTCATCACCATTATACTGGCATCTTTGGTGAAGCCAATCGTCAGCATAAAAAGCGGAGCCACGGTGAAGCTCAGGTCGCCAACAAAATAAAAAGCTCCGGTTCAACACCGGAGCTTGATTTCTCTCTGGTGGAGACGGGGGAGGGTCGAACTCTGCCTGAAACAATGATTTGTTTTAATAGTTTTCGTTCATCCGAATCCCACAAACTGATCATAGATATCCTTTAACCTTTTCTTTGATTTTATCAAAAGTAAGTATCAAATCAAGTTCTTTTTGTGATAAATTATTCTAGCAGGTTTATGAAGTGCAGTTCTCAAGATCCCAGTCTTGATAACTCATATAGACCGATTGTCCGGGAGATGAGATGGAATTTAGTGTTAAAGATAAAGTCGTTCTTATAACCGGTGGAAGCCGTGGTATCGGAGAGGCAGCGGCTCTAGAATTTGGCAAGATGGGCGCATTTGTTGTGGTTACCAGCAGAAAGCTTCCCGACCTAGAGAGGGTAGCTAATCAGATACAGGAGGGTGGAGGAAAATCACTGGCTATAGCCACCCATTTAGGCAAGATGGAGAACATAGCCAATCTGGTGAGCAGGGTCAAACAGGAATGCGGTAGGATTGACATCCTGATAAACAATGCCGGCACAAGCCCGACTTGGACTCCTCTATTCGATGTTGATGAACGTCTTTGGGATGCGGTCATGGGACCTAACTTGAAGGGTCTATTTTTTCTCAGTCAGTCTATAGCCAAGTTAATGAGGGAACACTCTGGAGGAAGTATCATAAATATTGCCTCGGTCGATTCTTTTAAGCCGGAACTAAACGTCGGAGTATACTCTATATCCAAGGCAGCTATTGTGATGGCAACCAAGATTATGGCTCTAGAGTGGGCTCAGTATAATATCAGGGTGAACGCCATAGCTCCTGGGCAAGTCCACACTCGTCTTGGTGACTCTCGGTT
>CAZHRL010000008.1:0-11987 GCA_964534815.1 uncultured Dehalococcoidales bacterium
AGCCTGGTAGCGCACCTGAATGGGGTTCAGGTGGCCGGCGGTTCAAATCCGCCCACCCCGACCAAAAATGGTTGCAACATCAGTGATATCCTCTCAAGAAAACTCTCAGACTTCTTTTCCTGCGCGGAACGTGTCTTTGTTCGTAAAGGCGAAAAAGGCTAAGACATGCCTGATGTAATTATAATCGGCGCCGGCGTTGTCGGCACCAGCATTGCCTACCACCTGGCAAAGTTGGGCTGCCGCGATGTGGTGGTTCTGGAAAAGAACTATATCGGTTCTGGTTCCACGGAAAGATGCCCCGGCGGTATAAGGCATCAGTTCTCCGAAGAAGTAAACATCGCGCTCTCCATCGAGAGCGTCCAGTTATTCGAGAACTTCGAGGAAGAGACAGGGCATCCCGCCGACTTCCGCCAGCACGGCTATCTAATACTGGCAACCAGCGAACAAGAGATGGAGACCTTCCGCAGAAATGTCGCGCTACAGCGGAAAATGGGAGTAGATTCCCACCTGCTCACACCCCGGGATGTCAAAGAGTTCATCCCAGAGCTTAATGTGGATGATGTCTGCGGAGCCACCTATTGTCCTAGGGACGGTTACGCCGACCCCTATTCTGTGGTTCATGGCTTTGCCTACGCCGCGCAGAGCCTCGGAGTCCAAATCTTTGAAGAGACCGAAGTCATCGGCATCCAGATAAGCGCTGATAATATCAAAAGCGTGCTCACCACCAAGGGCAAGTTTGAAGCTCTTCACCTCATGGTTGCTGCCGGAGCCTGGACGAGACTTATAGGCAAGATGGTTGGATTGGAAGTCCCCATCAAGCCGCTCAAGCGCCACACCTTCATCACCGAGCCCGTCTTCAACCAGCCCAATCCGCCAAAATGGTCGAAATACCCCATGATAATCGATTTCCATAATGGATTCTGGATACGCAGGGAGGGACCCTGTCTTCTCTTTGGGATGCGCAACCCTGATGAATTGCCGGGGTTCTCTCTTACGGTGGACTGGGCATTTCTCAATAACACTCTGGCACCAGTAGCCTGCCACCGCATGCCGCTTTTGGGCAACACCGGATTGATGCGAGGGCAAGCAGGACTACACTCGGACACGCCGGACTACATGGCAATCCTGGGAGAAGTCCCGGGTATAAAAGGACTCTACCTTGCCTGCGGCTTCAGCGGTCACGGTTTTATGCACTCACCGGCCGTAGGCAGACTGATAGCAGAATTAATCCTGGGGAAGATAAAATCCTTGCCCAGCAACTCTGCCTTCAGCCTCGAGAGATTCCAGTCCCACGCTATGGAAAAAGAGGTCTACTTTATCTAATATTTACCCAGTCCCCCCTGCCCTCTTTTAAGCGTTTTGGGAGGGAAAAATAAAAGAGGGGACTTACGTTCCCTCTTTACACTATCAGAAGATAGAACCGCTTAGCTGGCACTCTTACCCCTCTTTTCCAGGTCATCAGCAACGTAGCCTAATCCGCATTTCTCTAGGGTTTCCCGGGCGGGAATACCGGTAGCCAAATCCCAGCCCCTGACAGTATAGTAGCGGTCTTTCATCGCTTCAAAGCCGCTCTTTTCCAGTATGGAAGTGCGCTTCTCAGAATGGACATTGTTCAAATCTTCGAAGTTAATGCCCTCGTAGGTAATGGCTGTATCAAAGTATCTCTGCGGGAAGGAATCCATTTCACGAGTAACACCCTCACGGCAGGAGTAAGCCCGCTCCAGGTTGCGTATCTTCCGGGCATATTCGAAAAGCTTGTCTACACTGGTGTCGATGCCGCTGCCGGCAGAGAACAGCCTTGCCTGGAATTCCTCGCTGAAGCGACCGCAGTTGAAGGATGAGCACAGCTTGCAGGCGCTCAGAGAATCAACGATAATGACTACGTCTTCAATATGTGATACAATCTCGGGTTTACCTTCGTACTCATTTTCAAGGAACGCCTTATCCGTGCCACTTATCCGCTTCGCCTTCTCTCGAGTGGCTGCCAGGAATTCACTCGCAGACTTAGCATCGGGATAGAGCAGGGCTGTCCCCTCAGTGACAAACCCTTCCTGCAAGGCTAAGGCGCCGGACCTCATAGTATCGCCGCGGGAGCTCATTGCCATGGAGAGAGCCTGTCCTTTCTTATGCACAAAATCCTTAGTCTCAAAGGGCACATAGAGCGGCAGCCCCTTCATATGAGGAGCATAATCCAGGGAGTTTCGTCCAATCTTCTCCGCCGCCTGGAGCATGCCGTCTGCCAGCACGTCGCCGAAGCCTTCTCTGAAGGTTATCTTGCGGACTATGCCCAGGATAGCTTCCTTGCTCCCCCACTCCATGGGAATGCCATCCGCATCCCTGGCAGAGATAATGCCTTTTTCATATAGCTCCATCAGCCAGGAAATCATGACCATAGCCGAAACAATATCGATACCCCACCTGAGCGCATGAAGACCCGCATCAAGCTCCACCTCAAGGTCGATGTTCCGAACGGTGTTGAATGGTGAGATGTACATGGTACAGCCAAGTGCACCACCTCCCTTGGCTTCAGATGGGAACAGGTCCATACACTGCGCCGGACAGCCCATACAGCCATATCGCCTTACCTTCGCTCCATATTTGGTAAACAGGTCACAGGAGAACACCGGCCTTGGCTTCGTATTTTTGGTAGCCTCTAAGTCTGGCGCATCGTTCATAAAGGACTGCCCCTGCTTCTGCCTCTCCTTGACAATCGGGTCAGCCCGCATGACACGGTTCAACTCCTCGACGATGGTAAGGTATTTCTGCGAGTCAGCGAGGCTAATGCCTTTCGTCCCTCTGACGGCTATCGCCTTGAGGTTCTTTGAACCCATGACGCAGCCAGTGCCGGTGCGCCCGGCGCCATGCCTTAAGCCGTGCTGCACCGAGGCAAAATGAACAAGGTTCTCACCAGCCTGCCCGATACAGGCGACCTCAACTTCCGAGGCTATTTCCTGGCGCAGAATTTCCTGTGTCTCATAGGTGTCCTTACCCCAGAGATGCGAGGCATCCCTGAGCTCCACCCGGTCGTTGTAGATGAAGAGATAAACAGGCTTAGCCGCCTTGCCGGTAATAACGATGTGGTCGTAGCCGGCGAACTTAAGTTCGGGTCCAAAGGTGCCGCCAAAGTTGGCGCTGCCCAAAAAGCCCGTCTCCGGGGACTTTGTGGTGACCTCAGTGCGGCTGGCGGAGACCGGAGTGCCACATAATGGACCAGCACCGAAGATGAGCCGCGCCTCTGGGTCAAGCGGCTTAATCTCCGGTGGCATCTCATCGTATAGAATTTTAGTGTTAATGCCCCGGCCGCCGAGAAAATCAGCAGCATAGGAGCTTGTTGGCTCCCTGGTTATTTTGCCCTCACTCAGGTCAACCCGCAAAATAGTCCCGGCGTACAAATTTGCCATCAATAACCTCCTTCAAATCCAAGAAAAACCTTTAGCCCTTCCTGGCAGCACGCTCCTTCTTGGGTAACTTACCCCTCTTTTCGAGGTCGTCAGCAACGTAACCCAAGCCATATTTCTCTAAGGTTTCGCGAGCAGGAATGCCAGTGGCTAAATCCCAACCTCTTAGAGTATAGTAGCGGTCTTTCATCACTTCAAACTTGCTTGTCTCAAGGACAACGCCCTTATGCGGACCCTCGGTAAGAGGAGTATCCATAAATCTATTGGGCAACACGTCTGTCTCACGAGTCATGCCTTCGCGACAAGAGTAAGCTCGCTCAAGATGCCTCACTCTTCTGGCGAGTTCAAACAGTTTCTCAACACTGGTCTCAACGCCCGTGCCAGCGCTGAATAGCTCTGCCTGATATTTTTCGGTAAAGGGGTAATTGAGCCAGACACCGGCATTCTTACATGTGCCCAGACAATCGGCAATGAGCAGGGCTTCCTCATGATAGGCGACAATTTCAGGCTTGCCCTCGTATACACCCGGCTCCAGTCCCTTTTCCGAACCAGCTATTTTGGCAAGCCTCGCTCTGGTCTGTTTGAGCCATTGAGCTCCCCGGCCATCTTTCTTCAACTCGCCATGTTCCAGAGTATGTTCCGCACCATAATCGAAAAGCATGGCTAATTCAAAGAGTTCATTTGTCTCCAAGCTCACTGCTCTGACCTTCATGGTATCACCACGCGGACTCATCGCCATGCCCAGAGCCTGTCCCTTATCCGGGACGATTTCTTCCGGGGTATGGACATCATAGAGAGTTAAGCCCTTGATGATGTTAGCATATTCAGCGCCGCGACCAATCCGCTTTATTGCCGGAAGGAAACCATCAGCCAGGACGTTACCAATACCTTCGCGGTTAATCATCTTGTTTAACATGCCCACAATGGCTTCTCTGCTTCCCCACTCCATGGGGATGCCATCGGTATCTTGGGCGGTGATGAGACCCCTTTCATATATCTCCATAAGCCAGGCGATGATGCCCATGGAATCGACGTTGTCAATACCATTTCGCTGACATATCAGGCTCAATTCCAGCATCAGTTCGATATCCACATTCTTTACCCAGTAAAAGGGAGTAACATAGAGGGAACAGTTAATCGAGCCGCCGCCATAGCATTCAACAGGGTAGAGGTCCATGCACTGAGTGGGACAGCCAAAGCAGCCGGCTCTCCTTATCTTCGGGCGGTGTTTAAAGAAGAGGTCGGAGGCAAAAACCGGTCTGGGCTCCTTACCCTTGGCTTCACGCAACATCTCCATGTCCTGCTTATAGGAGTGCCCGAAACGCTGTCTCAGCTGGACACCGGGATGGTTTTTCATCTCCTGATTAAGCTGCGCAGCAAGAGCCAGGAATTTCTTCTGGTCAGCAACGTTGACTCCCTTCGTGCCACGCACTGCGATTGCTTTGAGATTTTTGGAGCCCATGACGCCACCCATTCCGGTGCGCCCGGCTGCTTTACCCAGCTCGTGCTGAATGGTAGCAAAATGGACAACGTGTTCTCCCGCCGGACCGATGCAAGCCGTCCTGACATCAGGTCCCAGTTCAGAACGCAGGATTTCCTGAGTGACATAGGTATCCTTGCCCCAGAGGTGAGAAGCATCCCTTATTTCTACCTGGTCATTGTATATATAGAGGTAAACGGGTTTATCCGCCTTGCCAGTAATGACGATGTTATCATAGCCAGCAAATTTGACCTCAGGGGCAAAGTAGCCGCCGAAGTTGTTGGTACCTAAAAATCCATTTATCGGCGACTTGGCAGTAACTTCAGTCCTGGGAGCAGGAACTGGGGTGCCAACCAACGGTCCGATGCCAAAAAGAAGGACACTCTCCGGGTCAAGAGGCTTAACTTCGGGTGGGACTTCGTCGTAAAGGATTTTGATATTGATGCCCCTCCCACCGAGAAACTCACCGGCGTAAGAGCTGGTTGGCTCCTTGGTTATCTTACGGTTCGTAAGGTCAACTCGCAGAATTGCCCCACTGTACAAATAAGTCATGACAACCTCCTAACAGCCTTCAATAATCTGCTATTTCTTGCCTTTCTTTTCTGAAGATTTGACGGGCAGCTTGCCCATTTTCTCAAGGTCGCGAGCAGCAAAGCCAAGCCCACACTGCTCCAGTGTTTCCCGAGTGGGAATCCCGGTAGCAATATCCCAGCCTCGCAAGGCGTAATAGTCATCCTTCATCTTTTCAAATTTCTTCAGTTCGAGAACCGCACCTTTGAAAATTCCTGCCTCTATCGGGCGGTCAAAATATCCCTTGGGCAGCGAATCCGTCTCACGGGTCATGCCATCGCGAACACAGAACACCCGCTCCAGATTTCTCACCTTGCGGGCAAGCTTGAAGAGGTCATCCTCAGCTATCTTAATACCGGCGCCGGCAGAGATAAGCTCCGCCTGAACCTCTTCTGTCATCGGGTGTTCAAAGTGAGTGGTGGAAAACTTGCAGGCTCCCGTGCAATCAGCGATAGTAACCAGGTCTTCATCATAAACCACCAGCCTGGCTTTTCCTTCATACTCATCAGGGTTGGCAGCCTTTTCTGTACCCGTTATCCTCCTGGCAGCCTGCTTCAGAGCTTCTTCATAGGCAATTGCCTTATCTTTTCCGTATTGCTCCTCTAATATCTGGACGGTGGTGGGGTAAATCTCCCGACCATCCAGCCCCCGCATGGAGTCGCCCCTGGAACTGGTAACGATGGTCAAACAGCGCGCCTTAAGCGGGATAAGATTACTACGCATGTAAGGGGTATACTGAGGGATCCCCTTCACATGGTCGGCATATTCCTCTGAACCACGACCAACCTTTTTCACTGCCGGTAAAATGCCGTCAGCGAGGATATTGCCAAAGCCCTCCCGGTAGGCTATCTTGCGCAGCATGCCCAGCATGGCTTCTTTGCTGCCCCAGACCATAGGCAGACCATCCATGTCCTTTTCAGTGAGTATGCCCTTTTCATATAGCTTCATCACCCAGCGCACGATGCCTACCGAGGAGACGCTGTCTACGCCATATCTGAGGCAAGTGAGAATCCACTCCAGCAGCACATCGACGTCATGGTTTCTCAGTTCATAGAGTGGCCCGGTGTACATGGTGCAGGAAGCGCCGCCGCCGCCTTTAGCCTCTGGCGGATACAAGTCCATACACTGCGTGGGGCAACCAAAGCAACCCATCCTCTTCGGCTTATACTTCAGATAAAGGTCGGTCTGATGCGAGCTGGTCTGCCACTCCGGCTGGAAATGTAGCTGTTGCCACCAAGTATCCTGCTCAAAGGTCATGCCATGCTCACGCCAGCCGGCAAGACCCTCGTCGTTCCTCAATTTCTGTTCCAGTTCGGTAGCCAGGGCGAGGTATTTCATGGGGTCGGCCAGGTTAACCCCCCTCGTCCCCCTCACCACCACCGCCTTAAGGTTCTTGGAACCCATCACGCCGCCGGTGCCGGTACGACCCGCCCCATGTTTTAAGCCGTGCTGCAGCGTAGCAAAATGGACACAGTGTTCTCCTGCGGGACCGATACAGGCAACCTTGGCCTCCGGGTCTACCTGGGAACGGATAATCTCCTGCGTCTCAAAGGTATCCTTGCCCCAGAGATAAGAAGCGTCCCTCAACTCCACCTGGTCGTTATAAATCCAGAGGTAAACGGGTTTATCCGCCTTACCCGTGAAGACGATGTGGTCATAGCCGGCAAACTTAAGCTCGGGGGCAAAGCTACCGCCAAAATTCGAACTGCCCAAGAAGCCACTTTCCGGCGACTTTGTGGTAACCTCGGTACGGCTAGCAGGGACAGGTGTGCCACACAGAGGCCCTGCCCCGAAGATGAGAGCATTGGCGGGACTCATCGGGTCAATACCGGGCAGCACTTCGTCATAGAGGATTTTGATATTAATGCCTCGGCAACCGAGGAAATCAGCGGCATAAGAACTGGTTGGCTCCCGGGATACCTTGCCTTTACTCAGGTCAACGCGTAGAATCGTCCCGCCATACAAATTTGCCACAACAAACCTCCCAACTTAGCGGGCTACGGTGGATGCTGAAGGAAGTCTGAGATAGTCCAGCAGTTTAGCAGCTTTATCTCTCTTGAGCCTGGTGCTGACCTCATCACTGCGAATATACTGAAGAGCCCCGAACGGGCAAAGGCGGGCACATAGCGGGTCTCCGTCACACAGGTCGCAGATGATAGAATACCCTGCCGAGCGGTCAACCAGCGCCGCGCCAAAGGGACAGGCAAAGACGCAGGCACTGCAGCCAATGCACTTCTCTGTGTCTACCTGTCTGGCTCCAGTGGTGGGATGAGTGGAGATGACACCCACGGGGCAGACAGCGATGCAGGGAGCATCCTCGCACATCATGCATTTGATGGGAACAGGAGTAACCTCAGCTTCTCCCTCAAGTTTAATGATGCGCACCCTTGCCTTTTCTGGATTGGCTCCGGCGCCATGCTTCACCGAACATGCCGTCTCGCAAATACGGCAGCCGGTACACTTCTCATAGTTAACAATCAGTTCATACTCTGGCATCGATACCTCCTTCTCCTATTGAATGGTAACACAAATTATCAGTTACCTTCAAACTCGGCAAGCTTTCCCCAAATACTGGGGGAAACAAGATTTAACCCTCCCGCTCAAAGAGGGGAGGGCTTGAAAAAGCTGCTATATCTCTGAACTCACCAGAAGCCAAAATGTAAAGTCTCTTCCTAGTTTCTACTTCAATCCCAGCAGGGCGGCAGCATTCCCGCCCAGCCACTTCTCCTTCACTTCTTCCTTTAGAGGCAAGGCTCTTAGTTCATCAACAACACGCTTATGTGGCAACATACAGTCGGTGGCGAAGAGAACTCGGTCCTGAAGCAGCGTGTTGCCGTAGCGCATCAGCGTCTCCCAGCCAGTGCCTGGGGTCCCGATATATTTAGGTGAAATGGCGCCGATTTCAATATAAACATTGGGGTGCTTCCAGGCTATGGCGACCAGCTCATTGACCCAGGGCCAGCCGCCATGGTTGGCAATTATCTTGAGGTCGGGTAAGTCGCAGGCGATTTTGTCAACATGGCAGGGATGGGAGAGGTAGAGGGAACGGTCAACATTGAAGCTGATAGAGCAGTGTAAGGTGAGAATCATGCCCAGCTCCTGGCACTTCTGATAAACGGGCCACATTTTGCTTTCGCTGGCACTGAAATTTACCGACCATGCCTCGTAATTGAGGCCCCGGAAGCCCTTCTTATAGCCCCATTCCACCAGCTTGACCATATCCTCATCGGCATGGGGATTGACACACATGAAAATGACCGGGAATTTATCCGGGTACTGCTTGTGTAAACGCAGCACAGCCCTATTAAGGGCATGATGGTCTTCATGAAGACCGCCATATTCTGCCTGCAGGATGGCTTTGTCCACCCCTGCCTCTTCCATGCTCTTAATCATGCCCGCAATCGAGGCACGCCATTCCTCCAGATACTCGGTATCGCTGCGATATACCCTGGTATAGCCCTTGAGGAAACCTTCTTTCATTATCCGCGCTTCTTCTTTTCTTGCCGCCTTGGTCATGTATTCCCCACGCGGTGGCACCATGCGAAAATCTATTATCATTTACTCCTCCTATACCAATCCTAGCCCAGAATCATACGGGCATCAACCACTGAAGCGCCCTTTTTGAAGATGAACACCGGGTTCAAATCCAGCTCGCTGATGACTTCGTTGGCACTGACAAGGCTGGAGACTTTTAGTATTATGTCAACTATTGCCTCAACATCGCCGGAATCTGCTCCTCGGACGCCCTGAAGAACAGGATACCCCTTTATCTCTTTCACCATCTCCTCGGCATCACCCCTGGTCAAAGGGACAATCCTAAAGGAGACATCTTTGAGCACCTCGACGAAGATGCCACCCAGTCCGAACATGATGACCGGTCCGAACTGGCGGTCCCGGGTCATGCCGATGATGACTTCTATCCCCTTCTTCTCCATCGGTGAGATGAGGATGCCTTCAATCTGCGCTTCCTTGTTGTATGCCCTGGCATTCCTGGTTATCTCATCGAAAGCCTTTTTTACTTCGCTGGCATCCTTCAGGTTCAGCTTGACACCACCGGCATCCGATTTATGGACAATCTGGGGAGAGACTATCTTTGCCGCAACAGGATAGCCGACCTCTTTGGCGAACTTGACCGCCTCCTGCTTGGTTTTCGCCAGTCTGAATTCGCCGACGGGTATACCGTACTCCTTCAGTATTTCCTTAGCTTCTGTTTCGAGCAGGCTGGTGCGTCCGTCAGCCTTTGCCTTGTCGATAATCTGGCTGGTTTTCGGCTTTCGGGATACCTCAACGGGCTTCTCAGCCGCCCTCGCCTTTATCTTCTCAAGGTAAGCGCCATAGTCGGCCAGAGCCGCCATGCACCTGACCGCTGTCTCCACCTTAAAATAAACGGGGATACCGCCCTCCCTCAGGATTTTGATGGGCTCGTTTTCGCCGACGGGCACATGGTGCATGATAACCGGCTTGTCGTATTTCTTGACTACTTTGCAAAGCTCACGGGTGACGTCCAACTCCAGATTCTTCAGCTCGGGACCAAAAGCCTGTGAGTATAGGCCAAACAGGGCGCCGGTGATAAGGAATCCATCAACATCCTTGTCCTGTAGGATGATTTCCGCCACTCTGGTATACGACCAGAGATCGTATTCCGCGGCTCCGGCAAAGTCCACCGGGTTCCCTGTTTGCGATTGCGGCATGAGGACTGCCCTCAGCTTCTGCTGTGTCTCGCTGGAAGGCACCGGCATCTCCAGTCCAGCCTTCTCGAGAGCATCGCTGGCAAGTGCCGCATGACCGCCACCATCAGTCAGGATGACAATCCTCTTGCCCTTAAGCGGCGGCAGCTGGGACAGTGTTCCGCCGTAATCAACCAGGTCAGCTACATCGGAACAGGTTACGATGCCCAGCTGTTTGAAAGCAGCCTGATAGACCTGGAAGTTGCCCGCCAGCGAGCCAGTGTGCGACATAACCGCTCTGGCACCGGCCTTGGTCTGACCTACCTTCAGCACCACAATGGGCTTCTTCTTGACCACTTCTCTGACTGCTTCCATGAACTTACGCCCGTCCTTTACCTCTTCGATGTGTAGCAGCACTACCTTGGTCTCCGGGTCGTCTTTGAAATACTCCAGATACTCATGGAATCGAATACCAGTTTGGTTGCCCATGCTGACCAGCCGGCTAAACCCCCACCCCCTTTGCTGTAGAAGAAGTCTGACATCCTCACTCAGGTTGCCACTCTGACAGATGAAGCCGATATTGCCCTTGACAAAGGGCAAAGATGAGGCATTAAGGTTGACGGCGGTGCTGACTATGCCCACACAGTTAGGACCAACCAATTTCATATTGTGCTCGCGAACTGTTTTGCCAAGCTGCTCCTCCAACTTCCTCCCTTCGGGCCCGGTTTCACCATACCCCGCCGTAACGATGATTAGCCCCTTCACCCCCTTGGCGGCGCAATCCTCCACCGCCTGCTGGACGAGGGGGGCGGGGATACCAATAACCGCTAAATCGACCGCACCGGGCACATTCTTGATATTAGGGTATGCCTTCAGCCCCTGGATTTCGCCACCTTTGGGGTTGATGGGATAGATGGCGCCTTTAAAGCCGCCCTGAATGATGTGCTCGAGCAGCATGTACCCCCACTTGCCCCGCTGGTTTGAGGCACCAATGACAGCCACAACATTTGGATTGAAAATGACGTCAAGCTCGCTTTTGTTCCCACTCGCTCCCATATTTCTACATCACCTCACTTTGCTCAATGAGCCTATTTTTTCTCATGGAGTTTCCCGAGCTGTTTTTTCATATCTTCTATTCTGGCAAGAGTAGCGTAAGAAACAGCGGCACACAGGGTTTCGATTCTGAGCAATGTTTCGGCATCAACATCCATACCGGTATCCAGCATGAGTCGCGCCAGCCTGATGCCCACCTGGTTCTTGGCAGCAATCTGCTGTGCCATTTCTATGGCTGCCTTTTCCAGCTCCTCCAGCGGGACTACCTTATTTACCAAGCCCCACTGCTCCGCCGTCTTGGCATCTATCCTCCTGCCAGTATAGACCAGTTCCTTAGCTCTTCCAGTCCCTATCAAACGGGCTAGGGTCTGGTTGCCCAGGTTGGTAACCGTCGCGCCAACGGTCGTTTCGGGGAAGCCCCAGACAGCGCCTTCGGCACAAATTCTTATATCGCAGCCCAGAGCGAATTCAGCGCCGCCGCCCATAGCATAGCCATGCACCGCGGCAATCATCGGTTTGCCCATATTGAACATCAGACGGCTTATCTCCATAACACGCTCAGCATGGTAGTATTCGTGCTCGACGGTGCGGGGTTTTTGGCCTTCTTTAAGGTCGGCACCGGCACAGAAAGCCCTCCCCGCACCCCTTAAAATGACAACCTTGGTATCATCCCAACGCGCCTTATTCAGTGCATCGACAAAATCGTTAATAAGCTCTTCGTTTTCGGCATTCAACACTTCGGGTCGATTCAGGGTAATAATGCCAATCTCACCCCTTTTCTCATAAAGAACTTTGTTCATCTCCTCACCTCTTTCTTTA
>CAZHRL010000009.1:0-11711 GCA_964534815.1 uncultured Dehalococcoidales bacterium
AGGCATGTGCCGGGCTCTTATCGCTGACCCATACCTGCCGAACAAAACCAGGGCAGGGCAGCTTGAAGATATTCGCTACTGTGTCGGCGCCACCGAATGTTGCACGGGGAGGTCGGCGCGGGGAGTGGCTATTTGCTGTATCCAGAACCCGGTAATCGGGCGGGAAAAGGACTGGGTAGAGCTCAAGCCAGCCACAGCTAAGAAAAAGGTGATGGTCATCGGCGGGGGGCCAGCCGGACTTGAGGCAGCCAGAGTAGCCGCCCTCCGTGGGCATACTGTTTCTCTCTATGAGAAAACCGGTGAGCTTGGTGGACAGGTGCTCATTGCTGCCAAAGCGCCCACCCGCCAGGAGATAATCGGCGTTGTTCGCTGGCTTATCTATCAGGTGCAGAAGCTCGGCATCAAGGTATACCTTAACACTGAAGTGACATCGGAGCTGGTAGCTAAGGAGAATCCAGACGTTGTTATTGTTGCCACCGGTTCCAATCCACCGCGCCCCGCTATCCCCGGCGCCACCGAACAGAATCTCGTTGACGAGCGTAACGTTCTGACGGGCAGGGTTAGCGTGGGACAGAGGGTAGTCCTCCTTGATGGGACAGGGAATACGCCCGGCAGCAGCACGGCAGAGTTCCTCGCCGACCAGGGGAAGGAAGTCTTCATGCTGGCAAAAGGCTATCAGGTGGCAGATGAAATTGACGAAGTAACCAAGCCACTGGCTTATCGCAGCCTGCTGGAGAGAGGGGTTATCATGATGCCATTCACCTGGCTCAGAGCGATTTCAGGCAAACATGTGATTACCTACAATACCCTTACTTTCAGGGAAGGCAGAATTGAAAACGTCGATGCGGTTGTCTCCGCTGTGCCTGCCGTTCCCAACAACCAGCTTTACAGGGCTCTCAAAGGCAAGGCTAAAGAGCTTTACGCCATCGGCGATTGTGTTGCGCCCCGTCGCATTCAGAATGCTGTCTACGATGGCAGCAAAGTCGGCAGGGAAGTCTAAAGGTTTGTTGGTTACACTAGTAGTTAGACGTCATTGCGAGGGCACATGAGTGCCTATGGCAATCTCATAAAAGCTAGGAAAAAGCCAAGATTGCTTCACTCCGCTCGCAATGACGACGAAAAGTAACCTAATGCAAACAGAACCACTGTTGCATCGGGAAGAATTTGGGACGATAATATAGGACAAAACAGGAGAGAGGAGCAAGATGAAATTCAAGAACTTAATCACAACAGTTGATTCTCATACCGAGGGGCAGTCCACCAGGGTGGTTATCAGCGGCTATCCCCACATCCCCGGCAAGACCATGGCGGAAAAGAAGGAGTTTGTCAAGAAAAATCTCGACCATCTGCGCACAGCATTACTGCATGAACCACGGGGGGTCTTCAGTTCCTTCGGTTGCATTATGACCCCAGCGGTCAGTGAAGAAGCCGCCTTTGGCATACTCTGGATGGAGATGGGGCCCGACCCCGAATCGAGATATATTGACATGTGCGGTCACGGTACAATAGGTGTTGCCACAACGGCGGTTGAGATGGGAATTGTTGAAGCCAAAGAGCCAATCACCGAAATAGCCTATGATACTCCGGCTGGTCTGGTACGTGCCAGAGTCCAGGTTGAAAATGGCAAGGTGAAGAGGGTAACCTTCCAGAATGTACCTGTTTTCCTTTACGAGACCAAAGTAATCAAAGTCACTGGTCTGGGGGACTTAAAGGCTGATATCGCTTTCGGCGGCAACAACTATGCCATCGTCGATGCCAAGGACCTTAAGATTGGGACAACGCCTGACGATATAAAGAACGCGCGAGAGCTTATTGCCAAGGTCATCAAGTCTATTAACGAGCAGACGAAGATTCAGCATCCTGAGAAACCCCATATCAAGGGCGTTCTGGCACTTCTCATCAATGATAAGCCGACTCGCCCTGAAGCAACGGTCAAGAACATCTACGCTGATGATGCTGGTGGCATCGACCGCTCACCGTGCGGCACAGGGACTTGCGCCAGAATGGCGGCGAGGTATGCCAAGGGAGAACTCAAGCTGAACGAGACCTTCGTTACAGAAAGCGTCATCGGCTCCATTTTCTACGGCAAGCTTGTCAAGGAAGTCAAGGTGGGTAACTTTAAAGCTGCCATACCGGAAATCACGGGAAGGGCATATATTACCGGGATACACCAGTTCGTGATTGATGACGACGACCCATTCAAGCAGGGCTTTTTGATTTAGCTGTCTGTTTCGAGGAGATAAATGTCCAGGGAATACTTTGGCGGCGCCAATGCGGCACACCGTCGTGCGATATATAAAGGAGTCGGCTTCAGTGACTCCGATTTGAGAAATCGACTGCACATTGGCATCGCCAACACCGCCACTGACCTATCTCCCGCTCATGCCCATTTCCGCTATCTGGTAGAGTGGGTCAAGGCAGGCATCTGGCAGGCTGGTGGCATCCCATTTGAATTCGGCTGCTTTGCTACCTGTGGTAATATCTCGCTCGGAACGGAGAACATCAAATACGAGCTCCTCATCCGCGACGTTATGGCGGCTTCCATCGAGATTGTGGCTAAGGAGCACGCTTTCGATGGACTGGTTCTCCTCTCCTCCTGCGATAGCCTTATCCCTGGGCAGTTGATGGCAGCGGCAAGAGTGAACATACCGGCAATTTTGATGGCCGGCGGCCCCATGCTGCCCGGCGAGTGGCGGGGCAAGAAAATCACCAGCGGCGATGTCAATGAGCTGATGCTCGCCCCCAGTTTCCCCAAAGAGCAGCTAGAGGAAATGGAAAATTATGCCTGTCCCGGCTTCGGCGCCTGTCCGCTGATGGGTACCGCTAACACCATGCAAATCCTCAGCGAAGCTCTGGGAATGTCTTTATCCGGGACCTCAACAATCCCTGCCATCTCCAGTCGACGCTATACTGTGGCACAGAAGGTGGGCTCCCAAATCGTTAAGCTGGCGGAGAAAGGCATCAGACCCTCTCATATCATCACAGAAAAGTCCTTACGCAATGCTATCAAAGTGAGTTTAGCAATTGGGGGGTCAACCAATGCCGTGCTTCATATCATCAGCATCGGCAAGGAACGGGACATAGATATTGGACTGGATGTCTTCGATACTCTCAGTCGTGAGGTTCCCTGCCTTGTCTCTGTTGTCCCCAACGGAGCCAACTATGTAACCGACTTCCATGAAGCTGGCGGCGTTCCCGCCCTACTTGTCGAGTTGAAAAACCACCTCGACCTCTCCTGTATGACGGTAGACGGGGTCAGCCTGGGCGAATGCATTAAAGGTGCCACAGTCAAAAACAGAGAGGTCATTGCTTCCATCGATAAGCCGTTCTATCCTGAAGGCGGTCTGGTGGTGCTCAAGGGCAACCTTGCCCCGGATGGCGCTATCACCAGACAAACAGCGATGCCTCCTGAGATGAGAGTCTTCAGGGGCACCGCCAGAGTGTTCGATAGTGACCCGGAAGGCTTAAAGGCGATTCAGGAAGATAAAATCAAAGCTGGGGATATTATGGTAATCCGTTACGAAGGACCCAGGGGAGCGCCGGGGATGAAGGAAATAATGCTCTCTACCGATGCCCTCTATATCAATGGGCTGGCTAACTCGGTAGGGCTGATTACAGATGGACGGTTCTCTGGCTTCAACCGGGGACCCATTGTAGGACATGTCTCACCAGAGGCAGCGGTTGGCGGAGCTATCGCCGTCGTTGAGGATGGCGACCAGATTCTGGTCGATATACCCAACCGCAAGCTGGAGCTTCTAATCCCACAAAGTGAGCTGGAGAAGCGCCTCAAAAAATGGAAGGCTCGTCCTCTGAAGACGGACAGGGGTATACTCGGCGCATATGCCGTGCTCTGTGAGCCGGCTCATCGAGGAGCGGCTTTCAAAGTCCATTATAACAAAGGGAGGTTGACATAAGATGAGCACTGTGACAGTCATCGGTTCTGGTGCGGTTGGTATGGCGGTAGCGGCGGAACTAGCTCTGGCGGGACACAAGATAACCTTATATGAATTGCCCGAGTTCCGCCAGAACATCGAACCCGTAATGAAAAGCGGGGGTATAACACTAACGCGTTATGGAGAAACGAGCTTTACCAAGTTACACAAAGCGACCACCGATATTGCCGAAGCAGTAAAAGGTGCTCCCATTATCATCATTGGCACAGTCAGTCTGGCGCATCAGACTATTGCCGAGCTGGCGGCGCCCTACCTGGAAAATGGGCAAACAATAATCCTCTTCGCAGCACAGCTCGGCTCCATAGAATTTAAGAATGTGATTAAAAAGAAGAGACCGGGCTTGGATGTCAAGATTGTCGAGACCCTCAGTGCGCCTTATGGGGCGCGTCGCGAGGATGTTACCAAGGCAGAAGTAGTCATACGAGCCCCTATGCTCAACCTGGGTCTGGCAGCCATACCAACAAAGTACACCGAACAAGTGATGAAAGAGATTAAGGAGTTCTACCCAGATACCTTTTTCCCTGCCAGCAACGTAGCAGAAGTTGGTTTATGCAATCCTAATCCCCTTATCCACCCCACTCCTGTCTTGTTGATGACGGCGATGATTGAAAGCGGCAATAATTATATCTACCGGTTTTTCACCCCTTCCGTTCTGAAAGTATTGAAGGCTACCTTTGAGGAAAGAAACGCCATTCTGAAAAAGCTGGGGTTGAAGGACCTTTATCCTTATGAGAATCTGGAAAAGCTGGTTGCTGACCCGGGCATCAAGCAGCTTACCGGACCTTCTAACATGCAGCATCGTTTCATCACGGAGGATTGCCCCATGGGGATGGTAGCTTTAACCTCGTTTGGCGACTTGGTGGGCGTGCCGACGCCTGTGTGTAAGTCAGTGATTACCCTTTTCTCGACCATAGTGGGCAGAGACCTCTTCCAAGAGGGTAGAAACCTGAAGCGATTAGGACTCGCCGGGCTGAGCCTTGACCAGCTTAAGAAGTTTCTAATCGAGGGGTAAGAGGGAGCAGAGGTAAGAACGAGTCCACCAGCGAAGATTGTATCCGGCGATGAATAGCGCCAGGACATAATGAGTTTGCCAACTAAATTTCGGAGGAGGTTAATATGAAACAAGAACAGTATAAGAAACTGGTAGAGCTGCTCAAAGATGTCAAACCGATAAGAGTTGACGGGAAAAAGATACCCTGGAAGGAGTTCTGGGGAAAGTCCGGGGTCTTTGGCAAATACCTGGTATCCAAAGCCGATGGCTTTCCCTTCAGTGTTACCCTGAAGAAGTTCCCCAAGACTGAAGAGATAGTTAAAGAGGGTGGCTATGTTGTCCATGCCCACCCCACCCTGGAGATAGGTATTGTGGTCAAGGGGAAGTTCAAGGTATATTTCGAGGATGTGGGCGTGATTGAAGCCGATGCAGGGTGTCTTATAGTGCAGCCGCCCGGACTTAAGCATGCTGCCGTCTCTTCAGAAGAAGATACCGAGGTTGTGGCGATAAATATTCCTCCCGCTGACTGGGAGGAATCGGCAAAAAGCTAGGCTTCTGGAATGAGGGCAAATGACAGAAGCAAAAGATGTCTGGATAGTCGCTGAATATCTGACGGGTAAGATTGAAGATGTCACCTTAGAGATGATAGGGGAGGGGCGCAGGCTCGTCCAGAAGCTGGGGCAGCAGACCTGCGTTATCCTTATCGGCTACCAGAAAGAGCCGCCGCTGAAACTCTTTTCCAGCCATGGTGTTGACCGACTCTATGTGGTCAACGACCCGCTTCTGACCGACTATACCGCCAATGCTTATGCCACAGCATTGATTGAGCTCATCGAGGGAAAACAGCCGTCGGTTGTTATCTTTGCGGCAACAGCTAACAGTGGCGAGCTTGCGGCTACCGTCGCGGCACGCTTGCAGGTGGGCTTGGTCTCCGGCTGCACTGCCCTGAAGATAAACGACGCCGACATGCTGGAAGCCACCCGACCGGTGTATCAGGAGAAGATATACAGCACTGTCGTTTTTCAGGCAGACGTCTTCCCACGCCTGGCAACGATAAAGCCGGGGAGCATCGGCATAGAGAAAGGTGAGCTATCGACACAGACTCAGGTGGAAACTGTGCGTCCTCTCCTCAAAGCGGAAGACATTAAATTAAAGGTCTTGGGCTATGCTCAGGCTGATGCCAGGACCCTTGACCCGACTGAAGCCGAGATAATTGTTGCCGGTGGGCATGGCATCGGCTCCACGGACAACTGGCATCTGGTTGAAGAGCTGGCAGAGCTTTTGGGCGGCGCCATCGGTGGCTCCAGAGTGGCTATGGATGATGGCTGGATTACACGGGAACAGCTCATCGGGCAATCGGGGAAAACGGTTAAACCTTCTCTGTTCCTTGCCATGGGCATCTCAGGGGCGTCTCACCACACCGAAGGCATGAAAGAGTCAGAGCGTATCATTGTCATCAACAAGGATAAAGCCGCGCCCTTCTTCAAGCTGGCTAATCTCTCCATAGTGGGCGACCTGACTCAGGTGGTGCCCGCTTTAATCTCAAAGCTACGCCAGATTAAGCAGTCGACCAAAGATTCAGAGTGAGTTTGAGGTGGAGATAAAACGCTAATGACGCCTGTTAGCGAATTTTACGGGAGTATCTCAGGATATGTCATTTTCTGGGTCTTATTCGCCATCGCTTTTGGTTTCTTTCTGCAGCGGATTACTTTTCTGGTCCGCCTCCTGCACCGGGGACAGCTGGAAAATTGCTCAGATAGCTTCGGGCGCAGAGTCAAGGATATGTTCCTTGAGGTCTTCACTCAGTGGTGCAATCTGAAGACCATCGCTCGTGGTGATTTATCCGGTATTGGTCATGCCCTCATGTTCTGGGGCTTCAGCCTTTTTCTTCTTAGTTACATCATCTTCATCGGCTTTGCCGGTGGCTTTGGCATCTCGGCGCTCTCGGGCAGCACTTTTGAAATAGCCTATTCCTCTATTTTGGATATTGCAGCGGTGCTGGTCATGGCTGCCATCGTCTGGGCAGCCATCAGGCGCTACATTGTCAAGCCGGAAAGGCTAGAAGTGAGCCTGGAAGCGGGCGTTATCCTGATGCTGGTTACCCTCCTGATGCTGCTCCACTTCAGCATTGAAGGCTTCGGCTATGCTGCTCACGGTATCCCCGGCTCCTTGCCTCCAATAGGAGCTGCTTTAGCCAGTCTGCTCACAAATATATCTCAAGAAGCTCTGGAGGTGGGGTATAAAGTCTCCTGGTGGCTGCACTATGCTGTTATTCTGGGCTTTATGATTTACATACCCTACTCCAAACATCTGCATATCCTGGTGTCGCCCTTCAATGTCCTCTTCAGGTCAGTGGCTCCCAAAGGAACCCTGAGACTGATTGAGCCAGAAAAAACAAAAACAATCGGCGCAGCAAAAATCGAAGACTTCACCTGGAAAAGCCTGCTTGACCTTTATTCCTGCGCTGTGTGCGGTCGGTGTCACGCCAATTGCCCGGCAACTATGAGCGGAAAACCGCTCGACCCCAGAGAGGTGATTCTCAATCTTAAAGAGCATCTGCTGGAGGTCGGTGGAGAATTGCTTAAGGGCAAGACCAGCCACCGTAAGTCAATGATTAAGGATGTCGTTACCGAAGAGGAGATATGGGACTGCACCACCTGTTATGCCTGTCAGGAAGTCTGCCCGGTAAGCATCGAACAGATGGCGAAGATTGTCGAGATGAGGCGTGGTCTGGTGGAGCAGGGGCGGGTTAGCCCTGCTGTTGCTGCCGCTCTGGAAAGCATGCGGTTGCTCGGTAACCCCTGGGAAAAGCCACAGAGCTCACGGCTTGACTGGGCTGAGGGACGCAAGGTGAGCCTGATTCAGGAAAAGGGCGAGGCGGATGTGCTCTACTGGGTGGGCTGTGCCAGCGCTTACGACCCCCGCTCTCGCAGTATCTCCCTGGCAATGCTGAGTCTGCTGGATAAAGCGGGCGTCAATTACGCTCTCCTTGGCACTGAAGAAAAATGCTGCGGGGATATGGCACGGCGCATGGGAGAGGAAGGCTTGTTCCAAAAGCTGGCTCTGGCTAATATAGAGACCCTGAGGAAATACCGGTTCAAGAAAATTCTCACCCAGTGTCCTCACGGCTATAACACATTGAAGAATGAATACCCCCAGCTTGGCGGCAAGTTTGAGGTAATGCATCACTCGCAGTTTATTCTCGAGCTTATCCGCTCGGGAAAGCTCAAACTTCAGGGAGGGCAGGAACTTAAACTGACTTTCCACGACCCCTGCTATCTCGGGCGCTACAATGGCATGTACGACCCGTCGCGTCAGATTCTGCAATCTATCCCCAGAGCCACACTAGCTGAAATGAGGCTGAATCGAAGTAAAGCCATGTGCTGTGGTGCTGGGGGTGGTCAGGTCTGGATACAGTCGGCTGGGGGACGTCGCATTGAGGATATGCGTTTTGAGCAGGTTCAGGAAGTCGGTGCTGACGTTGTGGCGACCGCCTGTCCCTACTGCGCTATCATGCTGGACGCTGTCGCTCAGACAAAGGAGCCGACAGGTAAAATCAAAGTCCTGGATATTGCCGAGCTGGTTAATAAAGCGTTGTCTTGAGGATTGAAGCGATGAAAATAGTCGTTTGCCTGAAACAGGTTCTGGATACCAGAGTCCCTCTGGAAGTCAAGGGCACGGTAGTGCAGAAGGAGCCGTTGCCAGTTTACATAATAAGTCCAGCCGACCGCGTGGCTCTGGAGAAAGCTCTGGAGATAAAAGCCACGCTGGCGGATGTGAAGGTAACGGCTCTTACGGCGGGTCCGGTGAGGGCGGAACAGGCTCTGCGTATGGCTCTTGCCAGCGGTGCCGATGGAGCAATCCATCTTAAGGACGATTTATTCGAAGTTGCTGACGCCTATAGCGTTGCCCGGGCGCTGGGCAAAGCGATTAAGAAGCTGGACTTCGACCTCATTTTGTGTGGCAATCGAAGCTGGGATATCGGCGCTGGTCAGGTGCCCGTTTTCCTCGCCGAGATGCTCTGCCTGCCCCGGGTAACCGGCGTGATGAAAATGGAGTTGCTGGCGCCTGACCGATTCAAGCTATGGCGGCGCCTGGAAAAGGGGAAGCGCCAGATAGTCGGGTGCTCTCTGCCCGCTGTCCTGGCTGTTGACACCTCAGCGGGGCAGCCACGTTACGTCTCCGAATTCTCCCTGAAGAAAGCTGAGGAGAAGCCAATCCAGACCCTTGGCTTGGCAGATATTGGCTTGGCGTCGGCTGAAATCAGCCCTGAGGCTTCACCAGTTAAGGTGGCCAGTCTGGCGCCACCCAAGCCGAGACCAAAGAAAATCTTCACCCCGGGCAGCAAAGTGTCTGTTTCACAACGGATGAGCTTTTTGCTTTCCAGCGTCGCCCCGGCGAAAAAAGAAAGCAACTTGCTCGAAGGGGCGACCGACTACCTTGCTCAGCAGATAATCGAATATCTCACCCAAGAGGGGATACTGCCGAAACAGTCAATGCGCTAACGCCGGGCATAAGTCTCCTTGGTCAGTAGCGCGCTGATGAAGCCGAGCAAGGCTAAGCCACAGCACAGAAAGAAACCCTGCTGGAAGGCAGACAGAGGGTAAACGCGGACACCTTCCACTATCTCGCCCTTCCAGCCCTGGTCGAGGATGTAGCCAAAGAGCGGCTGCGCTATCGCTGGTCCAATAAAAGCACCCATGTTGAGCAGTCCCAGCGCAATGCCCTGGACGTAAGAAGGGATGATATCCTTGACACAGGCGAAATTGAGAAACACCGCGCCATTGCCAAAGCCGATAAGAAAGCTCAACAGGTAAAGCACCCCCAGTGGAGGTCTGCCCCCATTCCATAAAGCCCAGGTGAGGCAGCAGGCAAGCACCACACCCGCGAATACTATTATCGGCAAACGCCGCCTGTGCAGTACTTTATCAGACAAAAAGCCGATGGTGGGACTGCCTATCATAATGCCAATAGTAACCACAAGGATAAAGCTCGCCGCAGAGTCGCGTGGTAGGTCATAAATCTGCATCAAGTAGACTATCGTCCAGTTATAGAAGAGAGTGGCGTAAGCACCAAAGACACCCAGCCCTACCAGCATGAGGGGCCACAGGTATTTATTGCCCAGGATGATTTTGAATCGCCGTCCCAGGCTCAGGTCTGGCGGCTGCTCTAGCGGAGCCACTCTTACTGCCGTCAATCCTTCAAGCTCGGATAAAGGAGGTAAGCCCATCTGAGCCGGGCTGTTCCTGACGATAAGCCAGTTGGATGCCGCCAGCGCGAAAGTCACCACTGCGCTGGTCGCTAGAGAGGCTCTCCAGCCTGCTGCCATAATGAGTAGAGCCAGAGGGGTTGTCGCCACAATCTGACCCAGGAGCATAATCGAGCTTGAGAGACCAATAGTGGTCGCCACCTGGCGCGAAGGAAACCATTCCATGACCAGCTTGATGACATTGAGCCAGACAATGGAAACGCCAAAGCTGATGATGACCCTTCCCAGATACAGGACACCGAATGTGGGAGCAAAGCCCATGATTAACGAACCTACCCCGGAAAGGAGCAACCCGGTGGTAATCGTCTTCCGAGGCCCAAGCGTATCAGCAAGGGTGCCGGAAGGGAGCTGCATGGCGGCATAGATATAAAAGTAGGCTGCCCCGAGTCCACCAAAAGCAAAAGCGCTGATGTTGAAGTCAGCCATAATGCGGTCAGCCATAGGCGTGAGAGATGCCCGGTGGAACATACCGATAGTATGAGCTAAGCAGGCGACAATCCAGATGAGCCAGCGCCGACGGTAAGCTTTTTCGAAGGCGTTGATTTGCTGTGACATTAACTGACCAATATTACCATCTTGTGAGGAAGCTGGCAACTTAACTTGTGCTCCACAAAGAGCCAATGCTATCATTGAGGGAAATGAAAGAAAAGCTGAGACAAGCCCTCTCCGCAAGGGAGAAAGGACGTATTATTAATCCACAACGCATCCCAGCGGCAGTCATTTTGCCCTTTTACGAAAAGCAAAATCAGTATCACATTCTCTTCACAAAGCGAACCACAAATGTGAAAAACCATCGGGGTCAGATTTCCTTTCCCGGCGGCGCTTATCAGGAAGGAGACAGCTCACTGCTCGATACCGCTCTGAGAGAGTGTTGTGAGGAGATAGGCTTAAGCCCGGACCAGATTGAAATACTGGGTGAGCTGGATGACACGCCCACCTTCACCTCAAACTACATCATCACCCCGTTTGTTGGCTTGCTCCGCTGTCCCTTCACGCTCAAAGTGAACCGATATGAGATTGCAGAGATAATCGAAGCCCCTGTCCCAGCGCTTCTGGACACGAACAATCTGCGCTACGGCACCGAGGTCGTCGATAACCAGACCATCACCGCATACTACTACAGCTATCAGGGAAAGGTAATCTGGGGAGCCACCGCCCGCATTCTGCACCAGTTCCTGAGTATCTTCGCTCAGGTTCTGGAAAGAACAAGTTAATAAATCTCTGTTAACTTTTCTAAACAATTTTTGACATATTTTCCCCCCAATGATTTATAATGGTGCTGCGTATGTCGCAGCGGATACTCGAATTGCAGAAAGAACTGGAAAATTTGAGGGCGGAGCTAAAAAGACCGAGGGAGTAAACGATGAGGCAGGAGAGATTTACTGAACAGGCACAGGAAGCACTGGCGACCTCACAGGAGCTGGTTCGCCAGTATCATCATAACCAGTGGGATGTAGAGCATATTCTTCTTGCCCTGCTCATGCAGGAAAGAGGGCTG
>CAZHRL010000010.1:0-11613 GCA_964534815.1 uncultured Dehalococcoidales bacterium
TTTTCCTGAAAGACACACTTCAGCTCATAGCGGATGCGGTCGCCGCTGATGGTATCGAGCATAGGCACATCCCGCTTCAGCAGTTCGAGGGTTCTTCTTTCTATATGGAAGTCCAGCCGCTGCTCGTAGCGCAGCCCGCGCCAGATGCGCGTGGCATCATCGATAAAGCTCTTTTCGTGCAGGATGCGGATAAGCTTGCCTTCAAGGTCGCCCCTGCCTCCGTAGAGGTCGATAAGCTCGCCGTAGCGGTCGGGATTGAGATGAACCGCCATGGCGTTGATGGTGAAGTCGCGGCGGAAGAGGTCGTTTTCGATAGTGCTCGGCTTCACCGTGGGCAGGGCGCCGGGGCGGGCATAGGTCTCTGAGCGGGCTGTGGCGAAGTCCACACTCCATTCGTCCCACTGGACTTTCGCTGTGTTGAAGCGGGTGTGGGTGGTGATTTTCCCCTGCTTCAGCCCGGCTAACTGGCGGGCAAGCTCGATGGCGTTCCCCTCGACTACCAGGTCGAGGTCGAAGTTGGGCTTGCCCAGAAGCAAATCGCGCACCACGCCGCCCACCAGATACAGCCTTTGCCCTTTGCTGGCAGCCAGCTCGCCGGCGGTGTGCATGAAGCTGACCAGCTCGGCGGGTAGCTGCTTTCCCATTCTTTCGGCTAGATTGGTCATCTCGGGCATTTCCCGCATTATAGCACAGGACGCTTGTCAGTTCATTGCCCTCAACGTCATTGCGAGGAGCCCTTCACTTGTGAAGGACGACGAAGCAATCCCAATGCAACCGGAGATTGCTTCGTCCTTCTTTCGAAGGACTCGCAATGACATTAGTAATCTTCATTGCTATTTGCCGGGCATTTTTCCTATAATGATGCCCAAGCAGGTAATCGCAATGAGGAAAGTCGTCGCTGTCGTGGGCATGGCTGGCTCAGGCAAGTCTGAGGTAGCCAGAGTGTTTGAGGAGAATGGCTTCACCCGCATCAGGTTCGGAGATGTGACCGATGACGAGTTGAGGAAGCGGGGGCTGGAGCGAAACGAGGAGAACGAGCGCAAGGTAAGGGAACTCCTCAGAGAAAAGCACGGGATGGCGGCTTATGCTATACTGAATTTATCCCGGATTGATATCGCCCGGGAGGTTTCCGATGTCGTCATCGACGGGCTTTATTCCTGGGAAGAATATACCTTTCTCAAGCAATACTGCGACAATGACTTTTATCTGGTCGCCGTCTGGTCTTCGCCAGAGACGCGCTACGAGCGATTGAGCAGTCGTCCTAACCGACCTCTCACGGAGGAGGAGGCAGCCGCTCGTGATAAGTCGGAAATCGAAAATGTGAACAAAGGTGGCCCCATTGCCATGGCGGACTTTATTATTGTCAACGAATTTTCTTTAACCGACTTGAGGCAGGAAACGGAAAGGATTATCGCCAGGTTAAGATGCAGAAATTGACCCGGCCTGACATTGATGAGTATTTCCCCAAGATTGCTTTGGTGGTGGCGGAGCGCTCTACCTGCCGTCGGCATCATGTTGGCGCTGTGGCAGTAAAGGACAAACACATCCTGGCAACAGGCTATAACGGCGCCCCCGCAGGACTCAAGGACTGTCTTGAGCTCGGCTGTCTTCGAGATGAGCTGGGCATACCTTCGGGGGAAAGACACGAAATCTGTCGCGGCATCCACGCTGAGCAGAACGTCATCATCCAGGCAAGCCTTCACGGCGTCAGCCTCGAGGGGAGCACTATCTACTGCACTCATACGCCCTGTGTTCTTTGCGCCAAGATGCTGGTGAACGCCAAGATAAAGCACTATGTCAGTTTTGGCAAGTATAACGATAATACATTTCTCAGCCTTTTCAAGGAAGCCGGGATAACGGTCGATATCAGAAAGAGACCATCATCTCGTATTACCTATCTGGACTAAGGTTATGAAAAACAATTCACTGCCGCATGCGCAGGTAATTGTTAATCCGGCGGCGGGGGCTTATTCCACACGGCGGAAGTGGCCTCGTATTCGAGAGCTGCTGCGGCGCATCGGTCTCTCCTTCGACTTCCAGTATACCGAAGGCGTGGGACATGCCATTGAGTTAGCGAAAATGGCGGCGAGTCGTGGCTGTCAGTATCTGGTGGTGGTGGGTGGCGATGGCACGGTGAACGAAGTGGCTAATGGCGTCCTCTGTGCTAATGAGTCCAAGAATGTGGCTCTGGGCATTGTTAACACCGGGACTGGCAGCGACTTTGCCCGTTCAATAGGCATCCCCCGCGACTACGCCAGCGCCTGCTCCTTCCTGACCAGCCAGCGACGGCGTATTGTTGATGTCGGCGTGGTGGAATATCAGAGCAAAGGGCAAAGGGTGCAGCGCTTTTTCGTCAATGCCGGTGGTGTCGGCTTCGATGCCACTGTGGTCGAGGCGGTGGAGAAGCTGCCCAAGTACTTTGGCGGCACCATTCCCTATCTCATCGGGGTAATGAGGACTCTTTTCACCTATAAGAACAAATCGGTTGTCCTCAGGGTGGGGGATGAGGTGGAGAGAAGTCGTATCCTGAATGTGGTGGTGGCTAATGGCAGCTATCTGGGTGGGGGAATGTATATCGCGCCTCAGGCTAAGCTCGACGATAGCCTGTTCGATATCGTCATTGTGGGAGACATCGGCAAGTTTGAGTTACTAAAGGCATTGCCCACGGTCTATAATGGGACGCACATTCACCACCCTAAAGTCAGCATGAAGAAGGCGTCGCGCCTTTCCATCGAGTCTCCGGAGCGGATGCTGGTCTATGCTGATGGCGAGCTGCTGGGGGAGGGACCAGCGTCCTTCTGGCTGGTGCCGTCGGCTCTCAGCATCGTCGTCTAGTCTATATTCTCCCCCTGATATTTCCCCCGGTAGCCCTCTGTCTCTGCGGTCAACTGGAAGAAGATAAGCTGCACCATTCTGGCATTTCGCTGCAGGCGAAGTCCCTGAGGATTATAAACCACCATCAAGGACTGCGAACGGCCGGAGTAGCCGGCGTCCCACACGGCGGTGCCTATGGTAACACCACAGCGGAGTAGACTGGACCTGGGTCTGGCTAGAGCCATAATGTTTTTCGGTAGATGGACAATCTCATTATAGGTAATGATATAAGCGCCCGGCATCAAGTCGATAAAGTCCTGGGTATCAAATATCAGAGGCGCTAAGTCAGATATCACCCTCTGGTCATTTTTGGCGGTAATTTTCCCTGGCGACTGCAACAGGGCGATGCTGCGTAAGGTGAGGTCGAACCCGTTGGGCTGTATCTGCTCGTTAAGGTCGACATAGCTTTCCACGAGCGGTGGCTCCTGCTTTAATAGCTTCAGAATATCCTGTTTAGATAAAATCGCCGACATTTGTTATCCATTTTACCATACAACTATACTGGCGTTTTAAGTGGTTGCTAAGGCAAGCTATATGAGAAGGTAGTTTAGCAACTTGTCAGACAGAAGCCCGCAATGACGTGCCGTGATGATGTTCGTAAAAAATCTCATATTAGGGGGTTGACAGAATATTAAAATCATTTATAATTTGATAAACTTGGGTTGAATAAAGGGGGGAGGTTATGGCACTAAAGATAGTTACCGATAGCAGCAGCGATTTACCTCTGGAGTTGGCTAAGGAGCTCGGGATTACCATTGTGCCCTTGTATGTGCGTTTTGGGAAAGAAGTTTTCCGGGAGAGAGTGGAGATTGGTGACGAGGAGTTTTATCGCAGACTGGTTAGCGGTCCGGTTCACCCCGTTACAATTCAGCCCTCGCCGCAGGATTTCGCCGAGGCTTACAAGAAGGTTGCCGCCGAGGCTGATGGCATTGTTTCCCTTCACATCAGCAGCAAGCTGAGCGGCACCTATAATTCGGCGCTGCAGGGCAAGGAAATAGCGCAGGTGAAATGCCCGATTGAGGTGATTGACTCATTGTCAGTGAGTGTGGGTCTGGGTCTGCTCAGTATTCTGGCGTCCAATGCGGCGAAAAGCGGAGCCAGTTTGCCGCAGGTAGTGAAAGATGCGAAGCAAGCCATTCCTGATGTGCATCTGCTGGGCTTGGTGGATACCCTCAAATACCTGCTTCTGGGCGGACGCATCGGCAGGGCAAAGGCGCTGGTTGGCTCGATATTGAATGTAAAGCCGTTGCTTACTCTGGAAAACGGAGAGACAGTGCCGGTTGGTCAGGCGCGCACCCGTGCCAAGGGAATTGAGCGATTGTTCAATTTTGTGGCGGGCGCCACCAGTGTTCAGGATGTGGCTGTTGCCTACAGCACCACCCTCGACGAAGCCAAAGCTCTGGCGGAGCGTATCGGTTCTGCCGCCAAGGTGGCGGTGAGAGTCGTCCGTCTGGGCACGACGCTGGGGGTGCATCTGGGGCCGGGGTCGTTGGTGCTCAGTTTTATAGGAAAGTAGCGCTAAAGTAATCCTTTAGTCCCTCGCCCATTCGCGGGCGCGTTCTACCGCGCGCTTCCAGCCGTCATAAAGGGTTTCCCGCTGGTCAAGAGACATTATGCTTCCCAAAGTAGGTTTTCTTTGATAAGATAAAAGATAATCAGTTAATTAAAAAGGAAAAGGAGGGAATATGAGACGCTGGCTCTGGTTTATTCTGGTTGGTCTGGTGATGGTCAGTCTGGTGGCGACTTCCTGTGCTCAGAAGACGGTCAAGGTTCGGGTTGCTACTGATGCTACCTGGCCACCCTTCGAGTATGTCAATGAGCAGACCAAGGAAATCGAAGGGTTTGACATCGATTTGATGAAAGCGGTTGCCGAAAAGGGAGGCTTTGAAGTCGAGTTCGTTAACGTAGCCTGGGACCCGCTGCTGGCTGGTGTGGCTCAGGGGCAGTATGATTGTGCTATCTCGTCCATAACTATACTTGAGGAGCGTAAGAAGGAAATGCTCTTCTCCGACCCCTATTTTGAAGCCGGGCAGATTGTAACCGTCCGCAAAGATAATACGGACATCAAGAGCAAGGATGACCTTGTCGGCAAGGTCGCCGGGGCACAAATCGGGACCACCGGCTCCTTTGAGATAGAAAAGATAGCGGGTGCCACCCTCAAGACTTATGACGATATCGGTCTGGCTTTCCAGGACTTAATGAACGGTCAGATTGACGCCGTCGTTGCCGATAATCCTCTTGCTCTGGGCTATGTGGGCAAGAACCCGGATAAGCTCAAGTCGGCTGGCGACGTCTTCACTGAAGAGAACTATGGTATCGCTGTTGCCAAAGGCAAAACGGAACTGCTGGCTAAAATTAATAAGGGCTTGCAGGCAGTCAAGAGCGCGGGCTTAATCGAACAACTGTCCCAGAAGTGGCTTGAGAAATAGATAGGAAATTGTCCTTAGTCTTGGCAGACCTGCTGAGGGGTCGATGAGCACAAAGCGGGATTTCGTCCCCGACGAGAAAGAGCTGGCGCGCATTCCCGGCGCTGAGCCCAGCTCTCGCATTGATGCCTGGTGGTGGCTGGTAGTGTCTGTGGTTGGCATCACCGTCCTGTTGCTGTTGCTGCGTCCCGACCCATACTGGCGTATCGCCCTTTTTGTCCGCGATGGTCTCGTCGTAACCGTTTTTCTTACCCTGGTCTCCTTCGTGCTCGTTCTGGTGGTGGGTATGTTTGGTGGTCTGGGGCGACTGGCAAAAAACCGCTTCATTCATTTTGTGGCAACACTCTATGTTGAGGTAGTCAGAGGCATCCCGCTTCTGGTGCAGTTGATATGGTGGTATTTCGCCTTCCCGGTTATCATCCAGCAGGTCGGGAGATGGCTCAACATCGCTGCCCTGGCGCACTATCAGTCGAATGCCATTTTTCTGGCTGTCATCGGGCTGGTCTTCTGCTACAGTGCCTATATGAGCGAAATTTACCGCGCCGGCATTCAGAGTGTTCCCAAGGGGCAGATGGAAGCGGCGCGCAGCCTCGGGATGAACTATTTTCAGGCGATGCGCCACGTGGTCTTGCCTCAGGCGGTCCGTGTCATCATGCCGCCCGTGGGCAACGAGTTTATCTCTCTGCTCAAGGACTCGTCCCTGGTCAGCGTGGTGGCGGTGGCTGACCTGACCCGCCGCGGGCGCGAGTTTATGGCGGTGAACTTTAACCCCATCGAAGTCTGGTCGATAGTCGCTTTGATTTATCTGATAATGACTCTTTTTTCGGCACGGATGGTATCCTGGGTGGAGAAGAAGACGCACTATGAGAGGTAGCTGTGGCAGCGATTATTCACATTGAGAATGCGCACAAGCACTTCGGCAGAATTCACGCCCTGCGCGGCATAAGCCTCGATGTGCACAAGGGCGAAGTGGTCGTCATCATCGGACCTTCGGGTTCAGGCAAGTCTACCTTGTTGCGCTGTATCAATCGGCTGGAGCAGTATGACGCCGGCGAGATTGTGGTGGACGGCATCAGCCTCGATGACGCTCAGAACATCAACACCGTGCGACAGGAAATCGGCATGGTATTCCAGTCGTTCAACCTGTTCTCTCACCTTACCGCAATGAATAACCTCATGCTGGCGCAGCGTGTGGTGCGTAAACGCCCTCGAGAAGAGGCGCAGAAAATTGCTCTCAGCCTTCTGGAGAAGGTGGGCATCCCGGAAAAAGCCAACGCTTACCCTTACCAGCTTTCTGGTGGGCAGCAGCAGCGCGTTGCCATAGCCCGCGCCCTGGCGATGAACCCCAAAATCATGCTCTTTGATGAGCCGACCAGCGCCCTTGACCCGGAGATGATAAAAGAGGTGCTGGACGTTATGCTGGCTCTGGCGAAAGAGGGGATGACCATGCTGGTGGTCTCGCACGAGATGGGGTTTGCCCGTGCCGCCGCCAACCGCATCATTTTCATAGATGAGGGTCAGATTGTGGAGGAAGCCCCGCCGGAAAAGCTATTTGCCTCACCCCAATACGAGCGCACCAGGCTCTTTCTAAGCAAGGTGCTGCATTAGGTGTGACAGGTTGCTTTATGGGCGATAATTGGGAGAGCTGAGCTTGTCGGAGTAACACTCGATAGTCCCGTATGATTTGCCCTCTACTTTGCAGGATAATAGGAATTCACTTATGGCTTGCTTAATAGTAGTAGACATTGAACCTCTCCTTATTCTCTTCGAGTTTCGCCAGACGATATAGTAGAATGGGGAGAAGGTCAATAGGGATGTAGCAACAATGTTAGGTGCAATTTTGCTTCATCATTGCGTTAAGTCTCAATATAGCCGAAAATAGCTTATTAGTATTTGATAGTGAGGAAAGTAGTATTTAGGAGGATATACAATGACAAAGCCAGGTTGGCAATGAGATGAAGACGACCTCCGCCAGATGAAAAGTGATAGAAAGGAATTGGGAAGATGGAAAAGAAAAAATTAACAGGCTCGTTAGGCATTACAGCGTCTTTACAAATAAAATTGCGAGACAAGAACGGTAAGGAAACATTGGAAACGAAAAAAGAAGGTCAAATAGAGAAGAGATTCTCTAGAAAGAAAGGGAAAGCGATACAGATTGTCTACAAGGATGATAAGATAGTCCATCTACACTGTAGAGACAAAGATTGTGGCAACGAATGGAAAGCAAAAGATAGTTCCGATTGGAAAGGCAAGTTTGAAGTGAACGGGGTAAATATAAAATGCTTGAAATGTGGTCGAGTATACGAATCTGGATAACAAAAAGTGGCAGCGACTGGACTTGAAACAGGGGAATAAACAATTTAACCTATTGAAAGAGTACGGTGTCATTAAGGAAGGAAGTATAACATGATGTTTGGTGATTGGGTATGCCCTATATTTCCAAATTGGATTATTTTTGCTTTGGTTATACCTCTACTTATCATATGGGAAGCTGTGTGGAAGGGAATAGCTTTGTGGAGAGCAGGCAGAAATGCTCATTTAGCTTGGTTTATATGCTTGTTCATATTCAATACATTGGGCATTCTGCCAATAATATACATATTTGGTTTCAGTAAGAAAAGAGAATAGCGAGGCAGCTTATAGTAGAACTGGCAGCGACTGGATTTGAACCAGTGACCAAGGGCTCGAAACTCAGCTCTGCCTTAAATAGGGCATAAACCTCTAGCTATCTCCGGTTAAAGACCATATCAAGCCGACGAACCCACAGCGACTAAACCTACTCTAGGTTTTTCCCAGTTTTCGTGCCCTTAATACTCTCTTTTGCCTTGCCCGCCGTTTGGATTTTACTAACCCCGAACCTCTTGATAATTGTCTTAATTTCATTACTATCTCAATCCTTTCGCAAAATAACCACAGATGGTCAAAGCTAACTGGCAGCGACTGGATTTGAACCAGTGACCAAGGGCTCGAAACTCAGCTCTGCCTTAAATAGGGCATAAACCTCTAGCTATCTCCGGTTAAAGACCATATCAAGCCGACGAACCCACAGCGACTTGACCTGCTCTAGGTTTTCCCCAGTTTTCGTGCTCTTACTACTCTCTTTTGCCTGGCACGCACTTTGGATTTTACTAATCCTGAACCTCTTTTTAATTGTTTTAATTTCATTACTACTTAATCCTTTCACAGATTAACCATTTCATTGAACCAAAGGTGCGTAAGGAAATTCAGTCTACTCCAGGGAATTTGACCTTAATTAGTTGAACCAGCCTGGTGGAATCGTATAAATACCGCAGATGGTCAAAGCTAACTGGCAGCGACTGGATTTGAACCAGTGACCAAGGGCTTATGAGTCCCCTGCTCTGCCAACTGAGCTACGCTGCCACCAAGCCTGTTATACCACACCCCTGTTTTGACTGTCAATTCCACCGCCTGATGACGTGTATTGCCGTAGCTTTGAAGAAAGCGTAAACTCGGCTGCCGACAATCAGACTCAGTTCTTCCGCTGATTTCTTGGTAACGACAGCCAGAAGCGGGCAGCCGCAGTCCATCTCAATCCGGCTCACCGGCCCCAGCGGGAAGATTCGAGTGATTCTACCTTCAAATATGTTGCGGGCGCTGGTAGTACCTTTGTGTAGGGTGAGGGTAACATCCTCGGGGCGGAGAAGGGCGTGAACCTTTTCTCCAATGCCTAAATCTGAAATCGCCTGAAGCAGGCAGCCGTTAACGTCAATGGTAACCAGGTTATCCTCTTTTGCCACGATTACTCCGCTCAGGATATTGTCCACGCCGACAAACTCGGCAACCTCGGTGCTCTCGGGTGAACTGAAGATGTCAGTCGGGCTGCCGAGCTGCAGTATCCTGCCCTTTATGATGACCCCGACTCTGCCGGCAAGGCGCTGTCCCTGCGCCATATCGTGCGTTGCCATAACCACGGCTGTTTTCTGCTTGCGGATGATTTGGGCGAGCACTTCTTCGACTTTAGTTACGGAAAGAGGGTCAAGATTGGCAGTTGGCTCGTCGAGGAACAATACCTCTGGCTGGACGGCTAGAGCACGGGCGAGAGCCAGGCGCTGTGTCTCACCGCCGGAGAGGGTACGCGCGTTCCTGTTCCGGTAGTCGCCCATGCCCACCATCTCCAGGACGCTGTTGACCCGTTTCTGGATTTCTTCGCTTGGCAGGTGGCGCCACTTCAAGCCGCTGGCGGCGTTTTCATGGACGCTCATGTTGAAAGCCATCGGCTTCTGCAGCACAAACGCCATGCGGCGGCGCGCCTGCAACCTCAGACGTCTGGAGCGGGTGACATCCATTCCGTCGAAATAAATCTTGCCTGAGGTGGGATATTCCAGCAGGTCGAGAAGGCGGAGCAGCGTGGTCTTGCCGGCGCCGGTGGGACCAATGATAGCGAAGACCTCGTTGCGGTTGATGCTGAGGTCGATGCCTTTCAGGATATATTGTTCGCTGTATCTTTTTTCCAGTGCAACAGCTTCAATTAAAGCCATGACTACCTCTGCTGGATTCTGTTTAAGATGAGATTGATGACCAGGGCGAGGAATATCAGTATGATGCCTAGGGCTATGGACAGCTCCAGGTCGCCCTTGGATGTTTCGAGTGAGATGGCGGTGGTGATGGTGCGGGTAAAGCCGCGGATATTGCCGCCGACCATCAGGGAAAGCCCTACTTCTGAAATGGCACGACCGAACCCCATAATCAGCGCCGCCAGCACAGCGAATCTGGCTTCCTTCAGTGTGAGAATCGCCATCTGGTAGCCGCTGGCGCCGAGGGAGATAGCCGTGTCCACAATCGTTTTATCCACTCCGCTCAGAGCGGCGATGATGAAGCCGAGCATCACCGGCATTACCAGTATCACCTGCCCGATTATCATCACTGTGGGGGTAAACAGGAGGCTGAGTCCTCCCATGGGACCGGCACGAGAGAAAAGCACGAAGACGAAGAGACCAATCGCCACGGTAGGCACGCTGTAGAGGGTTTGAATGATATTTATCAGTACCCTTTTGCCCGGGAAGCGATTGAAGTGAATGAGACTGCCCAGAAAGAGGCAGATTACGGCGGCGATGGAGGAGGAGGTCGCTGAAATTCTCAACGACCTCCCCGCTATTTCCATAACCTCCGGGTCAAGAGTGACGATAAGCTCTACCGCTTTTACCAGACCCTGCCACAGTTCTTCCATATGACGTTATCAAAAATCCCTATTTCTTAGCGCACGCCTCGTACTTACCGGAGCACACAATCTTATCACCACAATTGGGACACAGCTTCCAATCTGACCTTACCTCAAAACCACACTTTTTGCATTTTACTATCGCAGCTATAATAGGCATTTTCATTCCTCCTTTCTTAGTTAAGACTTTAGCCTACTCCGTAGGCTCTGGCTGCCCGGCGCAAGGGGTGAACAACTGCGAACCGTATTGCTTGACGCCGTATTCTCCGATGAGCTTCTGGACTTCAGGAGAGGTGAGGAAGTTCACCATGTTCTCCGCCATCTCGGCGTTGACGCCGGGGTTCTTCTCCGGGTTGCAGGCAATTACCGAGTAGACGTTGAGCAGGATGCTGCCCTTATCCACGATGGGCACCAGGTTCAGTTTTCCCGTGTAAGACAGGAAAGTGCCAATATCAGTCAGGGTATAGCCCTGTTTTTCGCTCGCCAGGAGCAGGGTGGGTCCCATGCCTCTGCCCGACTCTATGTACCACTGTCCTGCTTTTCTCACCGCCTCGTAATCGAAGCCGGCTTTCTTCCAGATGGCTTTCTCCTTGCCGTGCGTGCCGGAGTCGTCGCCGCGGGAGATAAAGCTGGTGCTGGCGCTCTCATAGAGTTTCTTAAAGGCGTCTTCCGGGCTCATTCCCTTGATGCCCGCCGGGTCGGCCTCGGGTCCCACAATGAGGAAGTAGTTATAGGCGAAAGGAACACGCTTGATGCCGTAGCCCTCAGCCACAAACGCCTCCTCTTTGGCTTTATCATGAACGGTGATGACATCTACATCGCCCCTCTTCCCGTATTCCAGAGCAATGCCCGTCCCCGCATACAGGACATCAACCTCAACGCCGTACTTCTCCTCGAACATTGGTTCCAGGTATCCCCAGAGACCGGTATCATACAGGCTGGTGGTGGTGGCGACCTGCACTCTCTCCTTGGGTGGGAGTGCTTCTGTCCCCTGGGTACCAGTGCACCCGATGAAACTGGTGAGCAAGGTTATAATTAACAGCCCAACTGACATTAAAAGTAACGTTTTTTTCTTCATTTTATTGTTAGACTTCTCCTTAAATTCTCTCTAATATTAAATATTACCCACGCATA
>CAZHRL010000011.1:0-11376 GCA_964534815.1 uncultured Dehalococcoidales bacterium
TTGCAGCCCTTCTCTCCAGAGCAACTGAAACAACAGCAGGAATATGAAGCTCTCAAAACCAAGATGCGAGGAGGCGGTCAGCCGCCGAAGTAGAGGAGGACAATTATGCCGGTAGTTATCGTTGAAATGTGGGAAGGACGCACTCTGGAACAGAAGAAAAAGCTGGTGCAGGGCATTACCGAGGCTTTCGCCAAAATCAATACCCCGCCGGATGCAGTGCAAATCATCCTCAAGGATGTCCCCAAGCACAACTGGGCAATCGGCGGTAAGCTTTCTGCAGAGAGCTAGCGAGTCGTCTATACTGGTATTCCGCTATCTGCTTCAGTTCAAAGCAAATCACCGCTGAGGCAAGGTAGAGGGGTTGTTTTTGATTAATTAGGTAGGGAGTGAACTGTGGATTGGAGTAATTGGCAGGATATAGGACTTCTTGTTTTGCTGGTCGTTTTGTTTATTGCTGCCATTATCTTTAAAAGGCGCGGCGGAACAGCGCCAATGGTTATTGCTATGGGCTTATATCGTGACGTGGATAAGAATCAGAAGCTCGTTGAAGCCTTTTCCTTTCGCTTGAAGATAAAGAAGTTTAAGACAAAGACCTGGCAGAAACACAAGAACAGAGTTGATTTCCTCGGCGAAGAGCTGAGAGCGGCGTTGACTGATGCCTTTAAGCTGGCTGAGGATTTCAACCAGCAGATAGACGCGGCTCAGAAGAAGGGCTCTTCTAGTTATCTCTCTGCGATACAGGTTGACAAGCTGAAGGAACCGCTTGCCAGGTGTCGGCAAGGGCTCGAGAAATGGATTCAGGACAATTGGGGTAATCGGGACCTCTATCCCAAGCGCATCGGTTTCTTTCGCTAGTCCGCGCTAAGTCGGCGATTATCTTCCGATGTGAAAGTCAGTTATCCCCCACCTTTTCGAGTAGTCCTCTTTCAGCTTTTTCAACTTTGCCCTGAATGGCGGTGAGGCGATATTCCTGGTGGACATAATCGCTGCGTCTTCCTTGTTATCGATGTAGTAGCCCCGGCGCAAGCCTACCTGTGTGAAGCCGTATTTCTGATAAAGCTTCTGTGCCGCCGTATTTGAGACGCGCACTTCCAGGGTAGTAATATGGGCGTTCAGTTCAGTCGCCAGGTCTATCATGGAGATGAGCAATAGCTCTCCGATTCCCTGTTGGCGGTATTTCTCTCGCACGGCAAGGTTCATCAGGTGAGCCTCATCAGCCAGGAGCCATATGCCAGCAAACCCCTGGATATACTGCTGACCTGTTAAGGGCGGTTCCCGGCTTAAAGAATGTTCGTAATGGAAAAACTGCTTTAGCCGGGCAGTCAGCTGCGGTATGCCTTTCTCTGCCGGAACTGTCACTGCTGATTCTTCGCTGATTATCTCTTCATCGCAGGAAACGATGTAATGAGCCAATTTGTTCTTTAGCTCGTTTTCAAAGTTAGGCGGTGGCAACATGGTGGGGAAGGCTTCATGGTCTATCTCAGCCACCTGAGGTACATCTTCCTTGCGCATCAACCGTATATAGCAAGCCAAGTCTTTGCTCCGTCAGGAATAGTGCTGGATTTATTGTAGCACGTTTTCTCCGAGGGCTTCTCTTTATAAGCCTAGAGGTCGTTTAGCGACTCACAGGACAGAAGCCCGAATATGTCATTGCGAGTCCTTCAGCAGAAGGACGAAGCAATCTCTGAATCAGATACAGATTATCGGAGAGATTGCTTCGGGGCTTTGCCCTCGCAATGACGGGGCGTGATGATGTTCGTAAGCAATCTCAAGCCTATCTTTTTGCTTTTTTCTTCGTTATACTATATGCACAGGGTAACTCAGAGCCCGGATTCTGGCTAATGGAGTTGTCAGGTGCAAAATGAAGAAGGTCTCGTGCGGCGCGCGCAACAACGAGACCAGGAGGCTTTCGCCCAACTATACGAGGAGTATTTCGATAAGATTTATCGATATATCGTCCTCAGGATAAGAAACGAAGCCGAGGCGGAGGATATGACGCAGCAGGTCTTCCTCAATGTGCTTAAGTCTATCTCCTCTTTCAAGTGGCGGGGCGTGCCTTTCTCCTCCTGGCTTTTCCGCATCGCCCATAACCAGGTGGTTGACTACGTGAGAAAGAAAGCCAGGCACGTTACTGTTCCTCTTGACCAGCCGCTGCCTGACTCTGGTGACAGCCCGGAGCAGGTCGCAGAGCGTAATCTGGACATCGAACGTTTGCTTGCGGCGACAAAACAGCTGACCAGGGCGCAGGGGGAGGTAATCTCTCTCCGTTTTGCCGGCGGGCTCTCCATCGCTGAGGCAGCCCGTGTTATGGGGAAAAGCGAAAACGCGGTTAAGGCGCTCCAGCACAGCGCCATCCTCGCCTTGCGCCGGATAATGGTGGCAGAATAGAAATGAAGAATAGACAGTTTAATGATATTCTGAATGAATGCCTCGATAGACTGCTTAAGGGCGAATCGGTAGAGCAGTGTCTGGCGAATTATCCCGAGCAGGCGGATGCGCTTCGCCCTCTGCTTCAGGTAGCTGTGATGACCAAGAGTGCCGCCAGTATCCAGCCCCATCCTGAATTTAAAGCCAGAGCCAGATACCAGTTCCGTGCCGCCCTTCGGGAGATGGCAGAAAAGAAGAGCCGTCCTTCTTTCCAATGGTTGCCGCAGTGGGCGACAGCGGTAACTGTTTTCCTTGTTCTGTTGCTGGTGGGGGGCAGCACCTTGGTTGCTGCTCAGGATAGTATGCCTGATGAGCCCCTCTATCCGGTGAAGCTGGCGTCAGAACAGGTGCGTTTAGCGCTGACCTTTTCTGATGTCGGTAAGGCGGAACTCTATGCTACTCTGGCGGATAAGAGGGTAGCGGAAATAGTGCGCATGGCTGATAAGGGCGAGTCAGCGCAGGTGGAGCGAGTCGCTCGGCGACTCAACGCATACCTGGTAATGGTCGCCACTTTGGCTTCAGGGCAAAAAGGTGAAGAGATGGGATTGATGATGGCGCCAGCGCCATCTGCTACTGTGCCTGAGTCGGGGAAGGAAGAGGAAGCAAAAGTTGCCGGTGGCGGACCTCCTCGTGATGGCAAGATGGCTAAGCTCAAGGATAAGATGGCACGTCAGGCGGTTGACCACCCGGCAATGATGCGCGCCGCCCTGAAGAAGGCACCGGAGAAGGTCAGGTCGGCTTTACTCCGGGCGATTGAAGAATCGGAAGCCAGCTATCAGGAAGTGCTGAACGCTCTGGAGTCCCCTCAAAACAATTTTCAAAAATCGAGCGACCTCCCCTAACCAACCCACGACTTTTTTCGTTATATATTGGTGAAGGGAGATGTCAAGAGGGATGAATGATGGTTAGTCCTCTCAGGTTTCTGATAACAAGGTCTAAGTAAGAAGGAGGTCTTGGATGAAAAAGTATATTTTGTTGGTGGCAGGTTTGGCGGTGGCAATGTTAGCCGTAGTCGGTTTTGCCAGTTGTACTGAGGGGAGCACCGTGGTTGAAGGGATAAGGTTCAGCAATCAGCAGGAGGGTATCTGGGTATCGGGAGAAGGCAGGGTGCCGGTTACCCCGGACATGGCTATCCTGAGCCTGGGTATTGAGACTCAGGCGGCCAGCGTCGCCGAAGCTCAAACGCAGGCAGCTGAAGCGATGGATAAGGTAATGGATGCCCTCAAAGACAATGGCTTGGCGGAAAAGGACATTCAGACGCAGCATTTCAGCATCAGTCCTGTAACCAGATGGGATGACGAAGAACAGAAGGAAATTGTGCTCGGGTATCGTGTTAGTAACATTGTCACGGCGAAGATAAGAGATATGGACAAGGTTGGCGAGACTATTGATGCTGTGGCAGCGGCTGGCGGCGACCTCACCCGCATCAATGGCATCAGCTTTACCGTAGATGACCCATCCGCTTACTACGACGAAGCCAGAGAAAAGGCGGTGGCGGATGCTAAAGCCAAGGCGGAGCAGCTCGCCAAGCTGGCAGGAGTGACCTTGGGCAAGCCAACCTATATCTCTGAGTTTTCTGAGTATGTTCCGCCTGTCCCTGCGCCGATATACTACAAGGGAGGAGCGGAAGCAGCCCTGTCAACGCCCATCAGCCCCGGCGAGGTTGAGGTCAGCCTGAGCGTCCAGCTCGTCTATTCCATCCTGAAGTAAAGTGACAATAACGATTTGGAGAGGAGATGAAAGCATGTCGAAGAAAATGAAAATCATCATCGCCGTGATAGCGGCGGTGCTTTTGCTGACGATAGGTGGTGCCACAGCCGTGTTAGCTCAGGATGAAGAGCCGGCACCACCAGCCAATTGCGGGAATGGTTTCCTTGCCAGAGTAGCGCAAATCCTGAATGTTCCTGAGGAAGACCTGATTAATGCCTTCAGGCAGGCAAGAGAGGAAGTAAGACAGGAGTGTCAGGCACGATATGAGGAACATGTGGAGAGGTGCTGGGAACGATGTCAGGAGCGCTGTCTCCAGGCTCTGGATAAAGCCGTAGAAAATGGAATCATCACCGAAGATGAAGCCAGCCAGATTAAGGAGTGGTGGGAACAGCGACCGGAAGCCGTTGACAAGCTGGGCAATTACTGCTTCGGTGCTCGCTCTGCCTTGAAGTGGAACAAAATGTGGCAGAATCGTTGCTGGCGGGGCAATGGACCGTCCCCCGTCGAACCTGACGAGGATTAAGCCAACATCCATTAGTTAAGTGAGGCAGTCCTTCACCAGTGAAGGGCTGCCTTTTATTTTGCCCACATCCCCCTCTCCCCCTCTCTCGCCTCCGCTTCTAACTCCTCGAAGTAATCCTGATATTTGGTGTCCGGCGGATAGGCTTTCGCCTCAGCCAGCCCCAGTCTCACCAGCTCGGCGTTGACAAAGATGCCGTCAACATAGACATAACGCAGCAGCCGACCATATCTATCAGTCTCGGAGACATCTCGCTCCAGACGGACTTCCTTGCCCTCTACCAGTGCGCGGTTGGCTTCCCATGCCTCAATGCTAAAATCTTCCGCCACGGGATAGACCTCCGGGGTATCAATGCCAATATACCTCACCCTGTAGCCGCCTTCGATAGTGGTGGTATCCCCATCGATAACTTCGACGACTTTTACGGTGTCAGCCGGAGCAGCGCAGCCACAGAGGAGCAGCAACAGGGATGTTACGATAACAAATAGCTTGACCTTATGACTTCTGAGCCAGGCTGGCATAGCGCTCCCACTCGCTGTAGAGGCAGCCGCAGTACTGCTGGCGGTAGAGTTCCTTCTCCTTGGTCATACGGCGGCTGTCTGAATAGCGTTTCCTGAGGTCGATATAAAGGAACTCAATCCCTTTTTCCTTAGCCAGAGCCTTGCCAATCTCCTGCAGTAAGTCGTGCTTCTGGTTGGGACTGATGAGCAGGGTGGTGGTGAAGGCATCGAATCCCCTCTCGCGAGCTACTTCTGCTGCTTTGGAAAGGCGCAGTTGGAAGCAATGCCGGCAGCGCTCAGCTTCATGCCCCACTACCCGGCGGAAATATTCAACTACATCGTAACCTTCAACGATAATCAGCGGCAGTTTTACTTCCTGAGCCAGCGCCTTCATCGCCTCGAAGCGGTGCTGGTGCTCTAGATAGGGGTGGACGTTGGGATTGTACCATAGTCCGCTGACTTCATAGCCCTGCTTTCGCCAGTGTTCGACGGTATAAGCGGCGCAGTGGGCGCAGCAGCAGTGAACCAGAACCCTTTTCATCTTACTGATTGCTCTGCCACATGGTTGGCTGGGCTGGTTTCTCTTTGTTGTAAGGCAGCCCGAGGTGCTGGTAGGCGAGCGGCGTGGCTAATCGACCGCGCGGTGTTCTTTCCAGAAAGCCCAGTTGCAGAAGATAAGGCTCGTAGACATCCATAATGGTATCAGCTTCCTCGCTGATGGCGGCGGCGATGGTCTCCAGTCCCACAGGACCGCCGTTGAACTTCTCGATGATGGTCTGCAGCACCCGGTGGTCGATTTCATCCAGCCCGATGTGGTCAATCTCGAGCTTGGATAAAGCCTCTATAGCCACTTCTTTGGTGGCGATGCCGTCTGCCCTGACCTGAGCGTAGTCCCGCACCCGCTTGAGGAGTCGGTTGGCAACGCGGGGCGTGCCCCTTGCCCGGCGTGCTATTTCAGACAGCCCGTCAGCTTCAGCTTTTACTTTGAGAATGCGTGCCGAGCGCTTCAGTATTGTTTCGATAGAAGCCCGGTCGTAGAAATCAAGTCGGTATATGTTGCCGAAGCGGTCGCGCAGGGGCGGGCTGAGCAGGGCAATGCGGGTGGTAGCGCCAATCAGCGTGAAACTGGGCAGCTTGAGCCGCAGGCTTTTCGCACCAGCTCCCTTCCCGATAATGATATCCAGAGCCTGGTCTTCCATGGCGGGGTAGAGCACTTCCTCAACAACACGGCTGAGTCGGTGGACTTCATCGATGAAAAGGATGTCTTGATTTCGGAGATTGGTGAGAATAGCCGCTATGTCTCCCGTCCGCTCGACGGCGGGACCTGAAGTGACCTTGATGTTGACCCCCATCTCCGCCACGATGATATAAGCCAGCGTAGTCTTGCCCAGACCGGGTGGGCCATAAAGCAGAATGTGGTCCAGCGCCTCGCCCCTCTTCTTAGCCGCTTCAATGGCTATATTCAGGTTCCCCTTAATCTTGTTCTGCCCGATAAATTCCTCAAGGTGCCGCGGTCTTAGACTGGTGTCAAGCTGAGTATCCTCGGCGCTGGGTTTGCTTGAGATAATGCGCTCTATCTTGGTATCACTCCCTCAGAGATTTTCTCTTATTATACCACTTATTACGGGCAAAAGCTGGAGTACTCTACAGAGGGTTTTTCTTGGTATGGTCGATTCTTAAATCCTTTGACCTCACCCCCTAACCCCCTCTCCTAGAAGGAGAGGGGGAGTGTGAAAAGGAGGGGGCGGAGCCCCCTCCTTAAAAATCCTCCCCTTCCCCTTGGCAAGGGGAAGGGGTAAGGGGATAGGGTCATACATAAATATCAACTGAAAAAGAGAAGAACCCGCGGAGCCATAAATAAAGCCGCCCTTCTGCAGAAGGGCGGCTTGCTCGTTAACTTGAAATCACCACGCCAGATGCTTTCTAGCTGGTGGTTTCCTCCGCTTCCCCTTCCTTGCTGACGTCCTGTTCCCCCGCCTCCTCCTTTTCCATCGTCAATTGAGCCACTTCCGTCACTTCTTCCTTCTTCTCCTCCAGAATCTCATGGAGAGTGGCGCGGGCTGGTATTAGCTTACCGATGATAACGTTTTCTTTAAGCCCGCCCAATCTATCAATCTTGCCGTAGATGGCGGCATCGGTAAGGACTCTGGTCGTCTCCTGGAAAGAAGCGGCTGCCAGCCAGCTATCCGTGCTCAGGGAGGCTCTGGTTATACCCATTAATACCGTATGGGCGGTGGCTGGCTCGCCACCCTCTGCCAGCACTTTGGCGTTGATGTCTTCATAGCGGAAGCGGTCGACCAGCTCTCCCGGGGATAGCTCGGTGTCCCCCGAAGAGTCGATAGCAACCTTGGACAGCATCTGATGGACGATGACCTCAATATGCTTATCATTGATGTTCACGCCCTGAGAGCGGTAGACCTTCTGCACCTCGTCCACCAGGTACTGCTGGACAGCTTCCTTACCCAGAATGTGCAGTATATCCTGTGGGTTGATGGTGCCGTCGGTAAGCTGTTGCCCGGCCTTGATGATGTCGTCACTCTGGGCCCGGATATGTACGGCTGGCGGCACCGGGTATTCCCGCTCCTCTTTCTCCTCATAGAGGATGGCGAGCTGTTTTTCCTCAATTAATACCTCGCCGGCAACACGTGCTACGAGAGGCTGATTTTCTGCAGTCACCGCGGTTGGTGGTGTGGTTTCCTCCTGGGCTGGCGAAGCAGCAAGGACAGAGCCTATCTCCACATGCTGACCGTTCGTCACTATGACCTGCCAGTCAGGCGGCAAGGGATACTCGTCGCGGAAGACTTCGGAGCTGGAGACTTTGATTTGTCTCCCCTCTTCTGCCTCGCTGATTTCCGCTGTTCCGTCGATTTCTGAGATAGTGGCTTGACTCTTGGGCGGCCTCACCTCGAAGAGTTCTTCTACTCTGGGCAGACCGCTGGTAATATCCAGGCCAACGACGCCACCAGTATGGAAGGTGCGCAAGGTAAGCTGGGTGCCCGGTTCCCCAATGCTCTGGGCAGCAATAATGCCTACAGCAGTGTTGGGGTCAACCAGATGCCCGCGGCCAAGGTCTCTCCCGTAGCAGTGCCGGCAAGCCCCCTGTCTTGCCTGACAACTGAGCACCGTTCGGGCATAAACTCTGGTGATGCCCGCATTAACAATCTCACTCGCATTATTTTCGTCAATTACCTCGTTCCGCTCAACGATAACCCGGCCGCTGTTCGGGTCGACTACCGGGGCTGCTGCCAGCCGACCGATAATTCGCTCGGCAAATGACGGCAGCAGCTTGTCCTGCGGCTTGGTAATCCAGATGCCGTCCATGGTGCCACAGTCATCTTCAATGGTGATAACATCCTGGGCGACATCGATGAGACGCCGTGTAAGGTAGCCGCTGCCTGAAGTTCTCAGGGCGGTATCAGCCAAACCCTTGCGCGCCCCGTGAGTGGAGATGAAGTATTCCAGAACGCTGTGCCCCTCCCGTAGGCTCGACTTGATGGGAAAGTCTATGATTTTGCCGGCAGGGTTGGTCATTAAGCCTCGCATACCTGCCATCTGCCGAATCTGGGAGATATTACCCTTTGCTCCCGATGTTGCCATCATGTAGATGCCACCGTAGCGGTCAAGGGTCTCAGAGATGGTGTTGGTAATCCTGTCCGTGGCCTCCACCCACACCTCCACATTACTGTTATACTTTTCCTCCTCCGTAATCAGACCACGCTGGTACTGGTTTTCGATTTTGTTGATTTTCTCCTCGGCTTCAGCCAGCAGCTTAGCCTTGCTCTGGGGCACTTGAATATCGCTCATAGCAATGCTTGTCCCTGATTTGGTGGCGTAATGGAAGCCCAGCGCTTTGAGGTTATCCAGAACCTGCGCCAGGCTTTCGTGGCTCAGCAGCTTGTAGCTATCGGCGACAATTTGCTTTAAGCTGGACTTATCAGCCGCATTGTTATAGAAGCCCATTTGCGGTGGCAGTACCTCATTGAAGATGATGCGCCCCACGCTGGTCTTCAGCCTTTGCCCGTTTAACTTGGGGTCTCTCACCTCAATCTCTGCCCTGAGGTCAACAACGCCCAGGTCATAGGCGAGCCTTGCCTCTTGGAAGCTGCCAAAGACGCTGCCCTCTCCCTTGGCGCCTGGTCGAATGGTGGTCAGATAATAACAGCCGAGAACCATGTCCAGCGTTGGTGTGACGATGGGCTCACCATTGCTGGGCAGGAGCATGTTGTGGATGCTGAGCATCACCTCCCGGGCTCCTCTGATTGCCATCTTGGACAGCGGGATATGCACTGCCATCTGGTCGCCATCAAAATCAGCATTGAAGGCGGCACAGACCAGCGGATGGATACGTATCGCGCTGCCATCAATAAGCACCGTCTCGAAAGCCTGGATGCTGAGTCGGTGCAGGGTGGGCGCCCGGTTAAGCAGCACCGGTCGCTCCTTGACTACTTCTTCCAGGATGTCATATATCTCCGGCTTGGTCCTCTCCACCAGACGGCGGGCACTCTTGATGTTATGCGCCAGCCCCTGCTTCACCAGGTGGTGCATGATGAAGGGTTTGAATAGCTCCAGAGCCATCCTTCGAGGCAAACCGCACTGGTGCAGCTTGAGCTCAGGGCCAACGATGATGACGGAGCGTCCGCTGTAGTCGACCCGCTTGCCGAGTAGGTTCTGGCGGAAGCGACCCTGCTTGCCGCGGAGCATATCAGAAAGGGACTTCAATCTATGGGTGCCACTGACGGAAACAGTCCGTCCCCTCCGGCTATTATCAATAAGAGAGTCCACTGCCTCCTGAAGCATGCGCTTCTCATTGTGGATGATGATTTCCGGCGCCTCAATTTCCAGTAAGTGACGCAGCCTGTTGTTGCGGTTTATCCCTCTTCGGTAGAGGTCATTGAGGTCACTGGTAGCAAATCGCCCGCCATCAAGCTGAACCATGGGGCGGAGGTCGGGAGGCAGCACGGGGAGCACTGTCAGAATCATCCACTCCGGTTTGTTGCCGCTGCGGCGGAAAGCTTCCACCAGTTGTAGCTGTTTGCTCGCTCTCTTGCGACGCTGACCTGAAGCGGAGCGGATTTCCTGAAGCAGGCTATTGCGCAGTTCATCTAGGTTGAGGTCCTGAAGCAGTTTGATAATGGCTTCCGCCCCCATCCCCGCCTCAAAGATTTGACCGTATTTCTGCTTCAGTTCCTGATACTGGTTCTCAGCGAGCAGTTCGCCCTTCCTGATGTCTTTTACCTGGTCGATGTCGGCATAAAGCTGCTCTTCAAGCTTTGCCTTTTCTTCTGCCCAGTTGCGCCGCACCTGGTTCACTTCCTCGACGGTTGCCTGGTTCTGCTCCATTTCAGCGATTTGCGCTTCAATGGCGCTCTCGCGCTTGGCTGTTTCCTGGGTGGCATCCTCTTCGAGTTGCTTAATCGCTTTCTCCTGGGCTTCTTTATCCACCGAGGTAATGATGTAATGAGAGAAGTAGAGGACGCGTTCGAGGCTCCGTGCGGACATGCTCAGCAGCATGCCAATACGGCTCGGTATTCCCTTGGCAAACCAGATATGGCTTACCGGGCAGGCAAGCTCGATGTGCCCCATTCTTTCCCGGCGCACCTTAGCCCGGGCGACTTCAACGCCGCACTTATCGCAGATGATTCCCTTGTAGCGTATCCTCTTGTATTTCCCGCAGGCACATTCGAAGTCCTTGGTGGGACCAAAAATCCTTTCACAGAAAAGCCCGTCCCTTTCTGGCTTCAGGGTGCGGTAGTTGATGGTCTCTGGCTTGGTTACCTCGCCATAAGACCAACTCCTGATTTGCTCTGGTGAAGCTAAAGAAATGCGGACAGCATCAAAATCGTTAACTTCCAGCATTTTTCTCTTCCTCTTTTTGTTCCATACTCGTCTTCGGTAGCTTTAAACTCTCTTCCAGTCCGGGTGCTTCTTTAGTCTCCTCCGCAATAGGTATCTTCTCCTCTTCTTCATTAATTACTTCTATCGCCAGTCCCAGGCTCTGCAGCTCCTTGACCAGAACCTTGAAGGACTCCGGAATGCCAGGCTGGAGAATATCCTCGTTCTTGACGATAGCTTCATAGGTCTTGGCACGACCGGTCACATCGTCCGACTTTATGGTGAGGATTTCCTGGAGGTTATGAGCGGCGCCATAAGATTCCAGTGCCCAGACTTCCATTTCACCGAAGCGCTGCCCGCCGAACTGAGCCTTACCGCCGAGCGGCT